>RFIV01000072.1 GCA_003695085.1 Gammaproteobacteria bacterium | reverse complement strand
TACGATACCGGGCATCCTCGCGACGGTTGGCAAGCAAGGCCGTGAGAGGTTTGTCCAGCTGCGGCAGAGCGGGCGAACGCTGGTACAGGCTCCATAGCCGGTCCAGTGCCTGATCAAACCTGGCCTCACTCAGGGCGTCCAGTGCGTAGTTCAATTCCTTGCGCAACAGTGTTTCGGCTTCATCTTCCTGATCCGCCCTGGGTACCTCGCGGGGCTTGATGCGGGTGAAGTAAAGGGAGGTGAGAAGGCCTGCCAGCAGTCCCCCTGCATGGGCCATGTAGGCCACCTGAGAAGCGGGCTCGCTCAGGTAGTAAACGATCTCGTTTGCCAGCCAGATCGGAAAAATCAGCAAGGCCGGAGCCTTGAAATAGTTGAAGTAGGGGCCAAGCATGTAGAAAAAACGGATGCTGCGCAGTCGGTACAGCCCTACATACAGGCCCATCAAGCCTGAGATAGAGCCGGATGCACCGACCAGCGGCACCCAGCTTCCGGGAGTGAGCAAGGCGAAAAAGAGTCCTGCCAGCACACCAGTGCCCAAGAACAGTGCAACCAGCCACAGCCCACCAAGTACGCGCTCCAGTGCATAGCCGAGAAGAAACAGAAACACCATGTTGCCGATCAGGTGCGCCCAGCCACCATGCAGAAACTGGTAACTGAACAGGTCGGCAAGCTGAATACGCGCAGGAATCAGGCCCGCTGCGATGCTGCTCAGGTGCTCGACATGGTTCTGGTTGACGGCTGTACGTTCGGCTTGCCATTTCGCCCAGGTGTCCGGTGCCCAAAAACGCTCTCCGTTGGCTTCCAGGTAGCGGACAAAAGCCAGATCGGTCAGCATCAACGGCGCCAGCTCGGTCCAGTTCTGCTGTTCGATCAGTGGAGCAATCTGTTCTCTGAGTCCCTCGAGAGGGGCTTTGTCGACCCGTATGCGGCGCAACAGGTACGTGTCATATTCAGGCCCTTCCAGCGTATGAAGCCGGGCTTGCGTATACGCCTGCAATGCGGCATCAAGTCGCTCGGCGTCCTCCCCCTGATACAGCATGAATACACCCAGGCAGGTGAGAATCAGGGCGAGGGTGAAGACGGGCGGACGGCGCCAGTCGACCTTGTGTTCGGCTGGCAGTATCAGGAGCATGGTGTCTGGGCCTTTGAGTCGCCTTGCCGGATCAATTGTGGCAGGAGCCGCTGGACGGTATCGACGATGGCCTGTGTCTGACTGTCCACTTCCAGATTTACCCGATCACCGGGCCTGAGATCGCCGAAGGTCGTTTGGCGAAGCGTCTCCGGGATGAGGTTGACGGAGAAACGGTCCGGTCGTCGGTCGCAGACCGTCAGGCTGGCGCCATTGAGGGCGATAAAGCCCTTGTCAAAGATGTAGTGCCCCCAATCTTCCGGCAACGCAAAGGTGAGCCTGAGGTTGTCCTCATCCGGATGGTGGACCTCCAGGACTTCAGTAACACAATGAACATGCCCTGAAACGACGTGGCCTCCGATTTCATCGCCATAGCGGGCCGCGTGTTCATAGTTGACCCGGTCGCCTATTTTCAGGTGCCCGAGGGTTGTGCGCCTGAGCGTCTCCTGCATCAGGTCGAAGGTCAGATACGTGCCTCGTGCATGGGTGACGGTCAGGCAGGTGCCGTTCAGCGCAACACTGGCGCCGATGGCCGTGCCGGACTTGTCACGTCCAAAATCCAGTGTGTAAGTTGCAAACCCCTCGCGGCGATCTGCTTCAATGAGTGTGGCGGTTCCCTGGACAATTCCTGTGAACACGCTGAACCTCCTGATTGACAAGCTCTGGCCGGTTGACTGTAATGGCTCCAGGGGCCCGCTGAGCGGGCTCATGAACGGAGTGAACCGTATCATGGCGAAAGTTCATCATGGAAACAACCTCAAGCTCGATGCTCAGACTTTGCGTGCGGCAGCAAGAGGTGAGCTGGGGGATCGCGATCCGATCCGCGAGTCACTGGAACAGAGCCGGCGAGAGCGCCGGGCATCCCTGACTCCCCGGCCTGCGCAGGGGGGTGGGTCGGCTGGTAGCGCGGTGCATCCTGCAAAAGTGCCGACTGTGCCCAGGCCGAAGCGGGCGCCGGAGCCCGCACCCGCTGAAGCGGGGCAGACAGTGTCTCACGAGGCGAAACAGGCACGGTTGGCCGAATTGAAGAGTCAGCGCAGGCAGTGGCTGGAAATTCTTCGCCTGAGGGATGCACTGGAAGCGGTCAATGACGACTTGCTGGCCATGCGCGAATATCCGGATAATGCCAACATGCTGATCGCCAAGCGCAAGCGAGACCTGTGGTTGCTGACGCTGCTCCTGGGCCTGGCGGTATTTCTCATCGGCTGGATGGGATTCGCCCCCGCCTGGGTGGCGGGCACCGGCTTTGCGGTGTTTGTGGGTGCCGCCCTCACATGGGTGCCGCCCGTTCGGCGTTTGTTTTCGGCCGCTCCTACCTATGAGGAGTTGCGGCTGCTGCGCAAGTCTCTGGAACTGCGAGCGCTCGGTCATCTCAAGGCGCTGGAAACCCGGGAGCCGCTGGCCTGGATGTGTCAGGCGCTTGTGCCCTGGAATGAGCGTCTGGCCAGCCCCCGCTACCGCAGGCTGGTCACACTGAGTCGAAAGCGCTTGTTGCTGCGTGCCGTGGAGAGCGCCGCTGCATTTCGCTTGTACCTTGAATACATGCTGGAAGCCCGCAAGGCCATGGATCGGCTGGAAGATGCGCTTCAGGCCCTCAGTGAGGAAATCCGGGAGCTGGAGCATGGATCCGCAGACTGATCGGATTCAGCTGCATACGGGCGATATAACAACCCTGGATGTGGATGCCATTGTCAACGCTGCCAATCCATTGCTAAGGCCGGGGGGCGGAGTTTGTGGGGCCATTTTTCAGGCTGCCGGTCGCGAGCTGGAGGCAGCCTGCCGGGAGGCGGGGCCTTGCCCGACGGGCGAAGCACGCCTGACGCCCGGGTTCAACCTGCCTGCGCGGTATGTCATTCACGCCGTCGGCCCCATATGGCGCGGCGGAGACGCGGGAGAGCCCGAAGCGCTTGCCCGCTGCTACCGCAATATACTCAGCCTGTGTGAGGCGCACCGGTTGACGTCCGTGGCCATCCCTGCCATCAGTTGCGGGATATACGGGTATCCCATGGACAAGGCCGCGCGCCTGGCAGTGGACACCGTAGCGGAAGGGCTTGCCGGCCAGACATTTCCCAGAACAGTCATATTCTGCCTTTATGATGCGGCGGCACGCGCGCACTATGAGCGTGCGCTTGAGGCCGTGGCACATCTCAATCGGGCACCATAATGGTGCATTGACCGCTATCCACGCACCTCAAAGGTGCAATCAGGCTCGTGTCTGTCTGCCGAATTCTCCATAAATTAACTGTAACTTGCCGATTTTAAAGGGTATGCATGATTGTGGTGCGTCTTGTGCTTCGTGGTGGTGCAATCATCACTCAATCTAACAGAAGAGAGGACGTCACGTGGAACAGAGTATCACCGTCCAGGCCCTTGCATCGGGTGTCGACAGCTTGTTTGTCTTGTTGGGTGCCATCATGGTACTTGCGATGCACGCCGGCTTTGCATTTCTGGAGGTGGGCACGGTTCGCCACAAGAATCAGGTGAATGCGCTGGTCAAGATTCTCACAGAGTTTGGCACATCGACTCTGGCCTACTTCTTCATCGGCTATCAGCTGGCCTATGGTGTGGACTTTTTCAGAAGCGCCGAAGCGCTCTCGGCCAATAACGGATATGAGCTGATCAAGTTTTTCTTCCTGCTTACCTTTGCTGCGGCAGTGCCAGCCATTGTGTCCGGTGGCATTGCCGAGCGTGCTCGGTTCTATCCCATGCTCGTTGGGTCTGCGCTTTGCGTGGCGCTGGTGTACCCCTTTTTCGAAGGCATGATCTGGAACGGCAACTATGGGTTTCAGTCCTGGCTGGAAGGCCAGTTCGGTGCCGGATTTCATGATTTTGCCGGTTCTGTGGTTGTTCATGCAGTCGGAGGCTGGATTGCCTTCGCGGCTGTGTTCCTGCTCGGCCCACGGACCGGACGCTTCCGCGGGGGCAAGGTCGTGGCTTTCGTCCCCTCAAGCATTCCGTTCCTCTCGCTGGGTTCCTGGATTCTCATTGTCGGCTGGTTTGGTTTCAACGTGATGTCGGCCCAGCAGGTGGAAGGCATTTCCGGACTGGTAGCCGTCAACAGCCTGATGGCGATGGTCGGGGGCACCCTGGTCGCGCTGATTGCCGGGCGCAATGACCCCGGCTTCATTCATAACGGTCCGTTGGCCGGGCTGGTAGCGGTGTGCGCCGGATCGGACATCATGCATCCTGTGGGTGCGTTGATTACGGGAGGAATTGCAGGCGCTCTGTTTGTCTATCTTTTCAGCTGGATGCAAAACTCGCTGCGCAAGATCGATGATGTTCTGGGCGTCTGGCCGCTGCACGGTCTGTGCGGCATGTGGGGCGGGATTGCCGCGGGCATCTTTGGCAGCGAATCCCTCGGTGGACTGGGCGGAGTCAGTCTGATGGCCCAGGTTGTAGGGACATTGACCGGTGTTTCTGTCGCGCTGGTCGGGGGGCTGTTGGCATATGGCGTGGTGGCGAAGATTGCCGGCGGCTTGCGCCTGGATGAAGAAGAGGAGTATCGCGGAGCCGATCTGGCCATTCATCGGATTGAATCCACCAACTTCGAAAATGCCTGAAGTCCCGTTCCCGGAATGCATGCAAAGCGAAAGGCCCGCCAGAGAGCGGGCCTTCTCTTGCCGCCGTTCAAACGTGTGACTTGACATTGAGAGCGACCAAACGTATGTTTCAAACAAGTGTTTGGAACAGACTCTCTAACTCATGGCCCAGTCTGATACGGTAGACCGCATTCTGGATGCGGCGGAAGAGCTTTTCGCGGAACGTGGTTTTTCCGAGACATCCCTGCGACAGATTACCAGCAAGGCGGGAGTCAACCTCGCTGCGGTCAACTATCACTTTGGCTCCAAGAATGCGCTGATTCAGGCGGTTTTTTCGCGCTTTCTCAATCCCTTTACCCGCAGCCTTCGTGCACGCCTGGAAGCGCGTGACAAGCAGGATGGCGTCGTCGGGCTGGAAGAACTGCTGTACGTTGTGACCTCGTCCATTCTTGATGCGGCGCCGGGCAGGGGGCAGGAGGCACTGGCACGGTTCATGCGCCTGCTGGGCTTGGCGTATACGCAATCGCAGGGGCACCTGCGCAAATACGTGGAACAGCAGTATGCAGACGAATTTCGCCTGTTCATGAAGCTGATCAAGGAGGCAACACCGGAGCTGGATCAGGTCGAGCGTTTCTGGCGCATGCAGTTCATGCTCGGGGCAACGGCCTTTACCATGTCGTCCTATCAGGCACTGGACAGCATTCTTGAAAACAGTCTCGGTGTATCGACCTCTGTCCATGAGATTGCCCAGCGTCTGGTTCCCTTTGTCGCGGCAGGCCTTCGTGCCCCTGTGCATCCGGCTCTTGGTGGCGCTGGATCGGAATCCGGGGCCAAGGCCCCCCGCTGACTTTCCTCTCTCCGGGTCCTCGAGTACACTTCCGCTCATGTCTGTTATTCCAGAAAGCGAGCGGCTTATCCGCATTTCCATTGGCCAACAGCAGCTTACGCTGTTCAGGTACGAGCGCCCATGCTGGAGCGCGCCCGTGTCGACGGCACGCAACGGGCCTGGTGAGATGTCCGGCAGCGGTTGTACACCCAGAGGACGGCATTACATACGCGCCCGAATCGGGGAAGGGTTGCCCGAGAATGCGGTGCTGGCAGGACGTCGCTGGACAGGCGAGATCTGGACGCCCGACAAGCATGTCAGTCAGCCCGGGCGGGACTGGATCCTGTCTCGCATATTCTGGTTGTGCGGGCTTGAGAGGGGCGTCAATCGTCTTGGTGATCGTGATACCATGCGCCGTTACATCTACATTCATGGCACACCGGCGATTGAGCCCATGGGGGAACCGAGATCGCACGGATGTATTCGCATGCACAATGCTGATTTGCTCAGGCTGTGGGCTGATGCACCGGCAGGGACACAGGTATGGATAGACCCGTAAGCGGGCCACTGGTGGTGGACATTGAAGGTCAGGCACTGACCGATGAAGATTGCACGCTGCTGCTCAACCCCTGGGTGGGCGGCGTCATTCTCTTTCAGCGAAATATCCGGGATGCCGAACAATGTCGGGTGCTCATCCGTGAGGTACGAAGTGTTCGCCCCGACCTGCTGATTACGGTGGATCAGGAAGGCGGGCGGGTGCGCCGACTGACAAAGGGCGTGCTGAATGTTCCGGACATGCGAACGCTGGCGACAGGCTATGACGAGGCGCCGGAATCCGTGCTGGGGCGAATACGGGCTGTCCATGCGGTGATGGGACAGGAGCTGGCTCAGCTCGGCTTCGATCTGACCTGGGCGCCCGTAGCGGATCTGGACCGCGGACTGAATTCCGTGATCGCTGAAAGAAGTTTCGGTGCACAGCCGGAGAAAGTGGCCGCGTGTGTTCAGGCGGCTGCGCAGGGTTTGAGTCTGGCCGGCATGTGTCCGGTACTCAAGCACTTTCCCGGCCACGGGGGGGTAGCCGAGGATACCCATGACTCGGTAGCGGTGGATCAGCGTGATCCGGCGGACTGGGAGCAGGATCTGGAGCCCTTCAGGGCAGTGCTCTCTGGGGGCGCGCGCGCGGGAGTGATGCTCAGCCACGTTCGTGCAGAGGCATTCGATGCGCAGCCTGCCGTATTTTCGAGGACCTGGATCAACGAGGTCCTGCGGGAGCAGTGGGGGTTCGATGGCCCGATTGTGACCGATGACCTGTCCATGAAGGGGGCCGGCGGTGGCAGTGCCGGCGAGCGTGTGCTGCGGGCGCTGGAGGCTGGAGCGGATGCAGTGCTGCTGTGCAACGATCGCCGCGGTGTGTTCAAGGCGCTCAGGGCATTGGATGAGAACGGTGATCGGCTGTGGGATGAAGTCCGGGCGCGGCGCATGGCAACGCTGCGGGTCGGAATCGCACAGGCGGGTGACTGGGACGTGCTTAAACAAAACGTGGAGAGGGTTCTGAATGGATTGGTCCAGGCTGGGGCATGAACTGGGATTGGGGGTGCTTGCAGACAGCAAGATCATGCAGATATTTGTCGTTGTTCTGCTCACGCTGGTTGCTGTATTTGTCCTGCGCCGAATCTTCGACAAGGCTGCTGCTGCGCTGCTGAAGACACGAAACCTCTGGGACGATACCCTGCTGGAAGCAGGGCGAAGGCCGGCGGTTGTTCTGGTCTGGCTGCTGGGCTTGTCATGGGCGGCAGAGGTTGCCCAGTCAGTCACTCAGGCAGACGTCTTCGATATCGTTGATCCTGTCCGCCGCTATGGTGTCATTGTACTGATGGCCTGGTTTCTGGTGCGCTTCATTTCAGGCGCGGAAACCATTCTGGTCAATCCGGACAAGATGAAGGAGCCGATGGATCCCACCACGGTTTCGGCCCTCTCCAAGCTCTTGCGCGTATCGGTGATCATTACCACGGTGCTGGTTGTCATGCAGTCGATGGGGTACAGCATTTCTGGCGTACTCGCCTTCGGGGGCATCGGTGGCATTGCTGTCGGCTTTGCTGCCAAGGACCTGCTGGCCAATTTCTTTGGCGGGCTGATGATCTATCTGGATCGCCCCTTTGCGGTCGGTGACTGGATTCGGTCGCCGGACAAGAACATTGAAGGCACGGTGGAGCATATTGGCTGGCGACTCACACGCATTCGTACATTCGACAAGCGTCCGCTGTATGTACCCAATGCCACCTTCACGAGCATATCGGTCGAGAATCCGTCACGCATGCTGAACCGACGGATCTACGAAACCATTGGTGTCCGTTATTGTGATTTCAACAGGTTGGGTGAAATTGTTCAGGCTGTACGCGAGATGCTCGAACAGCATCCCGAAATAGACACCACTCAGACACTGATTGTGAATTTCAATGCATTCGGGCCCTCGTCGCTGGATTTCTTCGTGTATACCTTCACGCGCGCCACGAATTGGGTGAAGTATCACGAGGTCAAGCAGGATGTGCTCATGAAGATCATGTCCATCATTCGGGAAAAAGGTGGTGATGTAGCCTTCCCGACCACTACGATTGATTTGCCTGATCAAGTCAGAATTGAGCTCATGGAGCAGAAGAAAGATCAATGACTGCTATCACCGGAATTATTGGTGGAACCGGACTGACGGATCTCGAAGGCCTGTCAGAGCTGGCCGAACTGAACATTGAAACCCGTTGGGGGCTGCCAAGTGCCCCTTTGCAAAAAGGCATGTTGAACGGTCATCCGGTCGTTTTCCTTGCGCGACATGGTCGGCCGCATCGCATTCCACCGCATCAGGTCAACTACCGGGCCAATATTGCCGCCCTCAAGGAGGCGGGCGTGACACAGATCATTGCCGTGACAGCTGTCGGGGGTATCCGCGCGGACATGACCAACGGCGTGTGCCTCGTGCCGGATCAGCTGATTGATTACACGTGGGGACGGCCATCGACATTTTTTGAGGGCGATCTGGACGCTGTCACCCATGTGGACTTCAGCTTTCCTTTCAGTGATGTGCTCAGACAGAAGCTGATATCTGCGGCCGCGCAGGCCGGTGTGCAGGTTGTTGGCGACGGTGTGTATGGGGTTACGCAAGGCCCTCGTCTGGAAACTGCCGCAGAAATCCGGCGCATGGAGCGAGACGGATGCGACGTGGTGGGGATGACGGCCATGCCCGAAGCGGCACTCGCGCGCGAGGCTGGTCTGGAGTACGCCATGCTCTCCTATGTTGTCAATCCCGCAGCAGGCAAGGTCGAGCGCGAGATCACCATGGAGGAGATTCACGCGGTGATCGAGGACAGCGTCGGGCGGGTCAGGGCGATTCTGTCAGCGGCACTGGCGGCTGGCTGAGCGGATCGCCGGCGTTCTCGCTCTGTTCGGAGGCGGGCTGAGGTAACTCGGCCCTCTCCACATGCACCAGTGCGCTGAAGCGCGGGTGATCGTAGTAGGTTGTCTTGCCGATCTTCAGCCGTTGGGTCTGCTGCATGACCCACCATCCGATCAGGCGCTTGTCTGCTCCGGACTGTGCAAGCGGCGCCGGCACAGGCATGTAACCATGACGAGACAGGCGGCGGTCAGCAGGAAGCACGTAGTCGAGCCAGTCATGCGTCCAGGGTGCCCAGGCCGGCACGGTGAATGTGATGCCGGCATGCAGATAGAGGCTGCGCCGAAAGTCTACCCGGGCCTGAAAAAGGGGCAGGCCCTGAGCGCCGTTCGGGCCATCGATCCTCAGTTTCTGCTCCGTATTGCCCGGCATGACCAGCGTGACAGCTCCGGACCAGATGACCTTGTAGGCACGTGAGCGGCGCAGCCTGAGCGTCTCATCGGCGAGATCAAAGTGCGTATCCGGCTCTGGCCGGAGCTGGTTGTCGAGCAGGGGCTCATCAGGCAGAACAACCCGGTCGAAAGACAGCTCCGGCTTTTCGGGTTGGGGGCTCAGGACCTCCCGGGATGGTTCGCTCAGGTGCTCGAAGAAGACCAGATTCAGGCGATAGGCCTTCAGGTCGCTGTCTTCTTCTTTCGAATTGGCCATCACGTGCCCCGTCAGTAGGGGGAGGCAGGCCAGTGCAATCATCATCCGTTTGATCATGAACGGGGTTCCAGCAACGTCAACAGGTGTTCTGCGTAGTGTAATCGCTCTTCCGGCTCAACGGGAGGCTTGAGTAGTGTCAGTTTGTCCCCTCCTGCGAGGCGATAGGCATCCGGCTGATTCTGGATCAGCTGTATCAGCTGCAGGGGCTCCACTCGCGTGTGCTTGGCAAACTCCAGGGTACCGGAGGTGGTCCCGATATCGATACGAACGATGCCAAGCTGATCGGCCTGCATGCGCAACCGTGTTTGTCGCACGAGGAACTTGACCTCATCCGGCAAGAGACCAAACCGGTCAATCATCTCGATCTGAAGGGCCTGCAGGGCCGCTTCATCCCGACAGCTGGCCAGTCGCTTGTATAATCGCAGACGTTGATTCACATCCGGCAGGTAACTGTCCGGGATCAGGGCAGGAATACGCAAGCTGATTTCACAGCCGGCCGGGCGGGCATCCTCCAGCGAGAGCTCTCGCCCTTCCCGCATCGCCTTGACCGTTTCATCCAGCAGCTCCATGAAGAGCGAGAAGCCCACGGTTTCCATATGACCACTCTGTTCTTCTCCGAGCAGTTCGCCGGCCCCACGGATTTCCATGTCGTGGGAGGCCAGAATGAAGCCAGCTCCCAGATCCTGTGCCTCGGCAATGGCTTCCAGGCGCTTGCGGGCATCCCGGCTCAATGCACTGGCGGGCGGTGTCATCAGGTAGGCATAGGCCTGGTGGTGAGAACGCCCCACGCGGCCACGAAGCTGGTGCAACTGCGCCAGTCCGAACGTATCCGCCCGTTCGATCAGAATGGTATTGGCGGACGGAATGTCGATCCCGGTCTCGATGATTGTTGTGCAGACCAGAACATTGAAGCGCTTGTGGTAGAAATCGGACATGATCTTTTCCAGCTCGCGCTCACGCATCTGGCCATGTGCCACGGCGATGCGTGCCTCGGGTACCAGCTCTGCCAGTTCCGATGCACACCGCTCGATCGTCTTCACCTCGTTGTAAAGGTAGAAGACCTGCCCGCCGCGAAGCAGCTCACGGCGCACCGCTTCCTTGATGATGCCGTCCGATTTTTCCTGAATGAAGGTGCGCACTGACAGGCGCTTCTGAGGCGGTGTACTGATGACCGAGAGGTCTCTCAGCCCCCCCAGTGACAGGTTCAGCGTGCGGGGAATGGGGGTGGCGGTCAGGGCGAGAATGTCCACGTTGGCGCGCAAGGCCTTGATCTTTTCTTTCTGCTGCACGCCGAACCGGTGCTCTTCATCGACAATCAAAAGCCCCAGATCTCTGAACTTCACGTCGGGCTGCAACAGTTTGTGGGTGCCTATCACAATATCCACCTTGCCCTCGGCCAGCCTTTGAAGGGCTGACTCTGTCTGCTTCCCGGAGCGGAAGCGCGACAGCAGTTCGATCTGAACGGCTGTACCGGCAAAGCGGTCCACAAAGGAGTTGTAGTGCTGTTGAGCCAGCAACGTGGTAGGAACCAGCACCGCCACCTGTTTGCCGGCATTCGCGGCAATAAAGGCCGCTCGCATGGCCACTTCGGTCTTGCCGAAACCCACATCCCCGCACACCAGGCGATCCATGGGGCGCGGTGAGGTCATGTCCTGTATCACGGCAGCGATGGCGGCTTGCTGATCGGGGGTCTCCTCGAAGGGAAAACCGGCGGCAAAGGCTTGATATGCCGCGTCCGGTGGCGGAAAGGCATATCCCTTGCGTGCCTCCCGGCGGGCATAGACCTCCAGCAACTCGGCTGCAGTATCCCTGATTTTCTTCAGCGCCTTTTCCCGCGCATTGCTCCAGCGTTCGGAACCGAGCTTGTGCAGCGGCGCGAGTGACTCGTCCAGGCCGGTATAGCGCGAGATCAGATTCAGGCTGGTGACCGGCACATAGAGCTTTGAGCCTTCGGCATACTCCAGTACCAGAAACTCCTGCTCAACACCCCCCGCAGCAATCCGTTCAAGCCCCCGGTAACGTCCGATGCCGTGCTCCATATGCACGACAGGGGCGCCCGGCTTGAGTTCCGTCAGGCTCTGGAAGACATTTTCAGCGTCATCCGTGCGGCTCTGGCGGCGACGTTTCTGCGGTACATAGCCTGTAAAGAGGTCACTTTCTGTGACCAGGGCAATGCCTGCCTCCGCAAGTACACATCCTCCCGGAAGATCGGCAATGCACAGGCAGACCCTGGCCGTATCCGCCAACGCGTCGCTCGGAGAAGTGTGAGACCGGTGCTCAATACCGTGGCGCGTCAGCAGCTCCTGAAGCATTTCTGCACGTCCGGCCGTCTCGGCACAGATAACGGTCCGGGCGTCCGGCTGATCAATGAACGTGCGCAAGCGGTGCAGCGGGTCCGGGGCCTGATCCTCGACGGAAACGTCTGGCAGAGCCTGTATTTCCGGGCAGGGCACATCCTTGCGGGTCACGGCCCTCGGGCGTGTCTTGAGTGCAGCCCCCAGCTGGTCCGGCGTCAGGCAGATCTCGGCAGGCTTCATCAGCGGGCGGCGTGGGTCCAGGCCCATGTCGGCATGGCGCTGATTCACGTATTGCCAGAAATCGGATGCACTGTGCAACCAGTTTCCAAGTGCAATGACTGTTGCCTGTCCGGGGAGATAATCTGTCAGGCTGGCCGTTTTATCAAAGAACAGGGGAAGCCAGTACTCGATGCCACCAGGTGCCATGCCGTGCCGCAGGTCTTCGAGCATGGGAATGTCTCGGGGCGCATCGGCAAAATGTTCGTGAAAGCGTCGGGCGAAGGCGTCCACGGCTTCGCGGTCCATCGGAAACTCGTGAGCAGGCAGCAGTTCGACCTGCTCCGTCTTGTTGAGCGAGCGTTGAGTTTCCGGGTCGAAGGTGCGCAAGGAGTCGATCTCATCATCGAAGAGTTCGATCCGGATGGGGGCGTCTGCTCCACTGGGAAAGACATCAATGATGGAGCCGCGCACTGCAAATTCACCGTGCTCGTACACGGTTTCGACCGACCGGTACCCGGCTTCGGCAAGTTGCGTGCGATAGTATTGCAGATCCAGCCTGTCACCCTTTCGCAGCCTGACAACCTGACCCATGAGATGTGATTTGGGCGCCAGCCGGTGCATGGCGGCCGCAACCGGTGCGACCAGGATATCCAGCTGGTTGTTGGCCAGATCATGGAGGCAGCGTATGCGGGCTGACACGATATCCTGATGGGGCGAAAAGCTGTCGTAGGGCAGCGTTTCCCAATCGGGCAGCAGCCGAGCGCGCAAATGGGCCGGTCCAAAGTGGGCGAGTGCTTCCACGAGCCGCTCCGCCTCACCGGGTTGCTCGGTCAGAACCAGTAATGGATGCCCGAGGCGTTGCTGCAGGCGAGGCAGTACCCAGGCCCATGCAGTCAGTGGAAGTTCGGGCCAGTGGGCCGTATCAGTATGCGCCAGTGCTGGCAACAGCCGGGTGTCGATCAGGGAATTGTTCACCTTCAGATTCCGTTTTTCAGCAGCGGGCAATGATACGGATTTTTGGCCGGGGCGGACAGGGGCTGGCGGCGCTCAACATTGAACTGAGGGGCCTGAACAAGGATAATACCCGCGCAATTTGCGCACATAATCAGAATGCAATGAGGTGATCGAGGTGAGTCAGGATAAACTGGATGCCTGTTTTTCGGACTGGAACAGCCGTGAAGCTGTTGCAGAGGCCATGATTCCGCTGATCGGGCGGCTGTATCGCAAGAATAATGTGGTGACGTCGATTTATGGTCGCGCCATCATCAATCAGTCCGTGATCGGCATCATCAAGGCGCATCGCTTTGTGCGTCAGGTGGAAGATAGCGAACTGTCGGTGCATGACACGTACCCGATCCTTCAGATTCTGGACAGTCTGAACCTCGGGCCTGCTCACATCGATATCGGCAAGCTGGCGACCAAGTATGCCCGCAACAAGGATCGCTTCGCTTCGCTGGAAAGCTTTGTAAAGGAAGAAGTTGCCGAGGTCGTCGGGCAGTATGCGGGTGATAACGGCTCAGGTGAGACCAAGGACGTGGTGCTGTACGGTTTTGGCCGCATCGGTCGTCTTCTGGCTCGCATCCTGATCGAAAAGGCCGGGGGTGGCAATAACCTGCGGCTGCGCGCCGTGGTCGTGCGCAAGGGCAAGGCGGACAATGATCTCGAAAAGCGCGCATCCCTGCTGCGCCGGGACTCCGTACATGGCCCCTTCAACGGCACCATTACGGTCGACGAAGAAAACAACGCCATTATTGCCAACGGCAACTACATCCAGGTGATCTATGCCGGCAGCCCGGAAGAGGTGGATTACACGAAATACGGCATCAACAACGCCATCGTAATCGATAATACCGGTGTCTGGCGTGATGAGGCCGGTCTGGGGCAGCACCTCAAGTGCCCGGGTGTATCACGTGTGTTGCTGACGGCGCCGGGCAAGGGTGATATCAAGAATATTGTCTACGGTATCAACAACAAGGACGTGACGGACGAAGACAAGATCCTGTCGGCGGCCTCCTGTACCACCAACGCCATTACCCCCGTTCTGAAGGCTGTCAATGACAAGTTCGGTATTCGTAACGGGCATGTAGAGACGGTCCACGCCTATACCAATGACCAGAACCTGATCGACAACTACCACAAGGGCTCACGTCGTGGTCGCAGTGCGCCACTGAACATGGTGTTGACGGAGACCGGCGCGGCGAAGGCGGTGGCCAAGGCGCTGCCGGAGCTCGGGGGCAAGCTGACGGGTAACGCCATTCGGGTACCGACGCCCAATGTATCCATGGCAATCCTCAATCTGAACCTGGAAAAGGAAGTGTCCAAGGATGAGATCAATGCCTTCCTGCGGGATACGGCACTGTATTCCGACCTGCAGAAGCAGATTGATTACGTGAACTCGCCGGAGGTCGTGTCCACTGATTTTGTGGGCTCCCGTCACGCGGGTATCGTGGATGCCCAGGCCACCATCGCCAACGGTGACCGTGTCGTGCTGTACGTCTGGTATGACAACGAAGCTGGTTACAGTGCGCAGGTAGTGCGCCTGGTCAATCAGATGGCCGGTGTCACCTACTCGGTGTTCCCAAAGTCGATGGCCTGATATCCGGTTGACAAAAGCCACAAAAAAAACCCCGCCCAGGCGGGGTTTTTTGCAGGGGAAAGAGGGTAGCGAACTGACCTGAGTCAATTAAATCGGGGATTGCCCGAAAGGCGAGTGCTGCTGGGTGTTTGGCGCCGTCCATTTCCCCTCAATTACATTGGAAATATGAAGGGAACCTCTCTATAATTGGGTCGATTTTTTTGGCGGGTCTTTTTCGTTGGGTGGTAACTGCGTTACCTGTTGCCGCCTGAAGAAGAAGGCTGTATTTCCTACTACTCTGGTGATAGGCGGGGCTCAATGATCAAAATCAGCAAAGGCCTGGATCTTCCCATCTCCGGAGCTCCCAAGCAAACCATCGAAGCCGGCCAGCCCGTGAGGCGCGTGGCCATTATCGGCTTTGATTACCATGGTATGAAACCGACCATGGCGGTTCAGCCGGGCGACCGGGTGAAGCGTGGGCAGCTCCTGTTTGCGGACAAGAAAAACGAGGGGATCAAGTACACGGCACCGGCAAGCGGTGTGGTGGCCGAGATCAATCGCGGCGAGCGTCGTGTCTTCCAGTCATTGGTAATTGACGTGGAGGGCGACGAAGCGGTTCAGTTCAAGCGCTATGAAAAAAGCGAGCTGAGCAGTCTGGAGCGTGAGGCCGTCGTGGAGCAGCTTGTCGAAAGTGGGGAGTGGACGGCCTTCCGTACACGGCCTTACAGCAAGGTACCAGCGCGTGACGCCGAGCCGCACTCGATTTTCGTGACCGCGATGGATACCCATCCGTTGGCTGCGGATCCTGCCGTAATCATCGCCGAGTCCGGAGAAGACTTTAAAAACGGCCTGAGCGTAATCAGCACGCTGACACGCGGCAAGGTGTTTGTCTGTACCAAGCCTGGTGTGGAAGTACCGATGCCCGCCAACGGTATTGTGCAGCAGGAGACCTTTGACGGGCCGCATCCGGCCGGTCTGGCAGGCACCCACATTCATTTCCTGGATCCCGTGGACGAGCACAAGTTCGTCTGGACGATTGGTTATCAGGATGTGATTGCCATTGGTCGCCTGTTTACGACGGGTGAGCGCAGTGTCGAACGTGTCGTGGCACTGGCAGGGCCGGGCGTCAAGAACCCGCGTCTGGTGCGTACTCAGACAGGCGCTTCGCTGGCGGACATTACCGAAGGCGAGCTGGAAAGCGGCAAGATGCGCGTGATCTCCGGCTCTGTTTTTGGTGGGCGCACGGGGCGGGGTCCTGTAGCCTATCTGGGGCGCTACGCCAATCAGGTATCGGTGCTGGAAGAAGGCGATACCAAGGAGTTTATGGGGTGGCTCAGCCCGGGCAAGGACAAGTTCTCCCTGCTGAACATATACCTGAGCAAGCTGTTCAAGCCGGCGCGTTACCGGTTCACCACCAACACCAACGGCAGTGAGCGTGCCATGGTGCCGGTAGGAACCTATGAAGACGTCATGCCGCTGGACATTCTGCCGACTCAGCTGCTGCGTGCGCTGATTGTGGGTGACACTGAAATGGCGAAGAAACTTGGTGCCCTGGAGCTGGATGAAGAAGATCTGGCGCTGTGTACCTTCGCCTGTCCCGGCAAATACGAGTACGGCCCGATCTTGCGGGATGTGCTCACTCGAATTGAAATCGAGGGCTAAACATGAGCTTGCTGGATTTTTTTGAAAAACTCGAACCCGAGTTTCAGAAAGGCGGACGCTATGAAAAGTGGTACGCCCTGTATGAAGCCGTAGAAACATTCTTCTACAGCCCGAAGTCCGTGACGGCGACGACTGCGCACGTACGTGATGGTGTGGATCTCAAGCGCATCATGATCACGGTGTGGTTCTGCGTGTTCCCGGCCATGTTCTTCGGCATGTACAACGTCGGCCTGCAGGCCAACACCTTCCTGGCGGCCAACGGGCTGGAAATGGGGGGTGACTGGCACAGCGTGGTGATCAGCTGGCTGGCGGGCAATGATCCGTCCAGTATCTGGGACAACTTTATCTATGGTGCGGTTTACTTCCTGCCCATTTATGCCACAGTGTTTATCGTGGGCGGTTTCTGGGAAGTGCTGTTTGCCATGGTACGCAAGCATGAGGTCAATGAAGGCTTCTTCGTTACCTCCATCCTGTTTGCGTTGATCCTGCCGCCGACCATTCCTCTGTGGATGGCCGCCTTGGGTGTTTCCTTCGGAGTGGTGATCGGCAAGGAAGTTTTTGGCGGTACCGGCAAGAACTTCCTCAACCCCGCTCTGGTATCCCGTGCATTCCTGTTCTTTGCGTATCCGGCCTTCATGTCGGGTGACACAATCTGGACGGCGGTGGACGGTTTTTCCGGCGCGACGGCGCTGAGCGTGGCTGCGGCCGGCGGTATGGAAGCGCTGCAAAGTCACCTGAGCTGGTTTGATGCCTTCCTGGGCTTCCAGCAAGGTTCCATTGGTGAAACGTCCACGCTGGCCATCATGATTGGCGGCATTGTGCTGTTGATTACCCGTATCGCTTCCTGGCGCATCGTGGCCGGGACGCTGATTGGGATGATTGCGCTGTCCACGCTGTTTAACCTGATCGGAAGTGATACCAACCCGATGTTTGGTGTGCCGGCGCATTGGCATCTGGTGATGGGGGGCTTCGCGTTCGGCATGTTCTTCATGGCCACGGATCCGGTGTCTGCTTCCATGACCAATACCGGCAAATGGGCATTCGGCATTCTGATCGGGGCCATGGTTGTCCTGATTCGTGTCATCAACCCGGCGTTCCCGGAGGGCATG
>RFIV01000071.1 GCA_003695085.1 Gammaproteobacteria bacterium | reverse complement strand
GTCAGAATCAGCCCGGCCAGAGGCCGTCCGATCAGGGCCGCCATGGACGTGGCTATCAGTACATCCTCGCGGTCACCGGGTGTCACGACCAGCGTGCCGGGGGTCAGCTGTTCGACCATGTTGGGCACGGTCCGGGCCACGACGCTGATGCGCATGACGCGACGCCGGTCCACCTCACCCGCATGCAGGGTCAGGGTGTTGAGCCATTGAGCCACATCCCGGGTTCGGGGAGCAATCATGTCAGGGCGCCAGGGTATGCTGCCAATCAGCTGAAAGCCCGGGCGCCGGAATATCTGACACTCGCTTGCGTAGTCCCGCTTGGGGGTCTTGTAGTGCGAGTGGGTCAGGAACTGGAGGGGGGTATCCGTGTCTTCCGGTGCATTCACCTTATTGAGAATGCAGCCAATGACATCCGGATCTTCCGGGGCTGCGTAGAGTCGTGCAGCCAGATCCAGGTGTGCATCCAGCTCATCGGCATCCATGTTCCCCGGGGCCGTGACCAGAATGACCTCCGCGTTCAGGGTGCGTGCCACGTTGATATTGATACGTGCCATGAAGGTTCCGCCCCGGACAGGTGCGAGTCCTTCCACCACCACTACATCACAGTTCTCGCTGACCTGCTGAAACAGCTCCACGACCTGCTCCATGAGATCGTCGAGGTCACCTTGCCCGGCCAGGCGCTGGGCGGTCTCCAGCGGGATCGGTTCCGGGTGGTCAATCTTGAGAACGTTACGCGCAAAGTAGACTGAACGATCGCAGGCCTGGCTGGAGTCCAGGGGTTGTGCCACAGGCTTGAGGTAGCCGACCCTTACGCCCATCGCATCCAGTGCCCGGACCAGTCCCAGGCATACGGACGTCAGGCCGGCTCCTTCTCCGGTCGGCGCCATGAACAATGCTTTTGCCATCAGTCGGTCTCCATGCTGAGCAGACGTTGTGTCTCGCGGGCGATCAGCCATTCTTCGTTGGTCGGAATCACCAGTGCACGCGGGGTGTCGGCTGTGGTGATGCGCCCGGAAGCGGTCTGGCCATGCACATCATTCAAGCCGGGATCGGTCTCGTAACCCAATGGGGCCAGCCAGCCCAGGATTTTCGCACGAATACCCGGGGCATTTTCACCGATGCCCCCTGTGAAGACCAGTGCGTCCAGTGGCGAAGCGGCCAGCATCAACCCGGCAATCTGCTTGGCGGCCTGGTAGCAGAATATCTCGATGGCGAGCTGCGCCCGCTCATGACCTGTCTCGGCGGCCTCGGTCAGAGTCCGCATGTCGTGACTCAGTCCGCTGATGCCTTTCAATCCGCTTTCCTTGTTCAGCAGGCGGTCAACCTGATCAACGCTCCAGCCCATCTGGCGCTGCAAATGGAGGAGAAGGCCGGGATCGATCGAGCCGCTGCGGGTGCCCATGACCAGTCCTTCCAAAGGTGTCAGGCCCATGGTGGTATCCACGGACTGGCCAGCCTGTATGGCTGCAGCACTGCAGCCGTTACCCAGGTGAACGCTGATCAGGCTGACTTCGCCGACGGCCTTGTTCAACCTGCGCGCGGTTTCTTCGGCAATGAACTGGTGGCTGCTTCCATGAAACCCGTATCGACGCAGACGGTGCGCCTCGTAAAGCTCCCAGGGGATTGCATAGAGATAGGCATGCGCCGGTAGTGTCTGGTGAAATGCCGTGTCAAAGACCGCGACCTGGGGCAGATCGGGGCAGGCAGCCATGACCTGACGGATGCCCAGCAGGTTGGCCGGATTGTGCAAGGGGGCCAGGCTGCTGCATCGGTCTATCTGGGCCAGCACGTCTTCGTCCACCCGGGTCGGTCGGGTGAAGGCTTCACCTCCGTGAACAACCCGGTGGCCAACGGCTGTGACCGAGGCGAAGGCAGGCTCCGCCTGAAGCGCCTGAATAATGGTTGCCAGTGCGCCGGCCATGCTGCCGTCTTCGAGAGCCCGGCTGGACTGGCCGCCTGGACTTTTCACGGTCAGCGAGGCGTCCGCGGTGCCGAGCTTTTCCGCAAGGCCCCGAACGTCTGCCTGTCCGGTCTGCGGATCCGTGAGCTGAAATTTGATGGATGAACTGCCACAGTTCATCACCCACACGAGTGCGCGTGTCATGGTTCTCTCTGCCAGAAAAATTGGATGAAGTGTACAGCGTCACTATGTCGGTTTTATTGACGCAGGACAATACGCGAAGCTACGGGTGAAATCCTGTCAGGATACCGGCACGTTCAGGTTTTTTTGTGCCCACTCAAGAAGATCTTCAGGGGGCATCGGGCGACTGAAGAAATATCCCTGCGCCATGTCACAACCCTTTTCGATCAGAAAGGCCAGCTGGGATTCGTCTTCCACGCCTTCGGCGATGACATCAAGTCCCAGGCTGTGAGCCATGGTGATGATGGCATTGACGAGCGCTTCATCTTCTTCTTCGACGGTGATGTCATTGATGAAGGACCGGTCAATCTTGAGCGTGTCGAACGGATAGCTCTTGAGGTAACTCAGCGCCGAATAGCCGGTTCCGAAATCGTCCACACTGAGCTTGACCCCCATCTCATCCAGCGCCCTGAGTATGGACTGCGTTTCGATCGAGTCATCCAGCAGCAGGCGCTCGGTGATCTCCAGTTCCAGGCTGCTGCCCGGCAGTTCGTGCTCGTTGAGGGCCGCCCGGACGGTATCCACAAAGCCCGGATCCCTGAACTGGCGGGGCGATACGTTGATGGCAATGGCCAGGTCCTCACCGGTCACCTCACGCCAGCGTCGTGCAGCCCGACAGGCCGTATGAATGACCCAGGCACCAATGGAGATGATGACGCCACTTTCTTCCGCCAGTGGAATGAATTTGTCCGGCGGAATCAGACCGTGTTCCGGGTTGTCCCATCGAATCAGGGCCTCGACACGGGTAATGCGCCGGGAGGGCAGCTCGACGATGGGCTGGTAGTGCAGGAGCAGCTCGTTGCGGTTGAGGGCCTTGCGCAGCAGTGTTTCGAGCTTCAGCCGTTCATGGCTGGTTTCATGGATATCCGGGGTGTAACGGTGGTACGCACTCTTGCCCTTGTTCTTTGCCTGGTACATGGCAGCATCGGCGTGTTGCAGCAGTGCGCTCGAATTGTCACTGTCATCCGGAAACAGGGCGATCCCGATACTGGTGCTGACGAACACATCCTGCCCCCCCAGACTGAATGCCGGACGGAAAGCATTGAGAATACGCTCGGCAACCCTTTCCGCCCCGGTGGCATCATCCAGATTGGGCAGGATGATCAGGAACTCGTCACCCCCCAGTCGGGAGACAGTGCTGGAGCCGCGCAAACTGCCCGATATGCGCCGCGATGCTTCGATCAGAAGGGTGTCCCCCGCATCATGGCCCAGCGTATCGTTGATGGTCTTGAAGTTGTCCAGGTCCAGAAACATGATCCCGACACGGTTGTTGTCCCGCTTGGCCTGAGTCAGTGCCAGCTTGAGCCGGTCCAGAGCGAGCAGACGATTGGGCAGACCGGTCAGCAGGTCGTAATTCGCCTGGCGCAACAACTGCTGTTCATAGCGCTTGCGGACGCTGATGTCTTCTCCCATGATCAGGTAGTGCCGCGTGGCTGTGTCGCCTTCCTCCCGGATGGGCGTAATGACAACCTGTTCCCAGAAGCGTTCACCGCCCTTGCGTGTACTGTGCATCTCGCCTTGCCATTTGCCGGTACGCTCCACCTGATTTTCGATGTTGCGCCACTGGCTTTCATTGTCCACCGAATCCTGGCTCAGCGGTGTCAGCTCCTTGGGATGACGGTTGAGCAGTTCGTTCAGCTCGTAGTGGGTAATCTCCGTGAATTTTCGGTTGGCATAGACAATGCGCCAGTCCCGATTGCAGATCAGCACGCTTGAGGGGCTCTGTTCAATGGCCTGGGACAGCTTGCGGATTTCGGCTGCATCCTGCTGCTGTTTTTCGATCTCGCGCTTGAGGGTGACGCGCATGCGGTTGAGCGCTTCCTGCAGGCGCTCCAGCTCGTCAGGCTCGCCCCGGGACGGCTTGCGATTCAGTACCAGGGGCTGATCCAGCCGGTTGAGGTTGAGCTTTTCGGCGTATCCGGCGATGTGTGTGATGTGACGGGTGACCAGGTACTGGAACAGCCAGAGAATGAAGAAGGACAGGATAAATGTCTTCAGTGCCTGGGTGCCCAGAATGATCATGATGCGCTCGCGCAGGGAGGCGTAGATATGCTCCAGGCTGGCCGTAATGGTCAGCTTGCCCAGATCGAAGCGCTCGTCCTCGGTGCTGTAGGACAGTTCAATGGTATGCTGAAGGGTGGGGGCCTGACCGGGGATCTCGCCCAGTTCCACCTCCTGATCGGGATAGATCTGCAGATACAGGTGAACGATATCCGGCAGGTTGTGAATGCCCTCCAGTTGCACACGCATGAGTTTCTGGTCCAGTGACCAGAGGCTGCGAGCCAGAGGCTCCCGGTAGCTGGTTTCGATCAGGTTCATGCGCGACTCTACCAGCGAGACATCGCTGCGGTAGTCCGAATACACCTGAATACCGGTTGCCAGCAGGGTAAAGACCGAACTGGCCAGCAGGATGTATCCGAGCATGCGCAGGGACAGTGGTGAATGATCCCGGGTCAGTGATTTGATCAAAGGTGGCTTCATGAAGCGGGTATCGCTACGCAACGTACTGTTTCAAAAAAGCATAGTCGAAATTATGAAAAAAGTGCGTGTCTTTTTGTTCGTGCATGGAAGTTTTTTGATGGTTGTGCAATAATTGAGCACATCTACCGGAGGTGTAAGATGGCTATTTCAGAGCTTGGCAGCGCCGCCAGCCTGCCGTTACAGAACGACCGCCGACCTGCGGCCAACACGGGTTCGACCGCTCGGCCAGAGAGAGAGCCGGCAAGCGAACGGCAGCCTGTTCAGGCTGCAACGCCGGATGTGCAAGTGACGCTGTCTGCCGAGGCGCAAAACCTGGCTGTTTCCCCTCAGCAGCAGGTGCCGAATGTGGATGCGAGTACAGATACTCAGCCGGAAGCGCCCACCAATACAGCAGAGTCACCGGAGGCGCCGTCTCAGCGTCCTTCCGCGTCGGATGCTCTGGGAACCAACATCGATATCCAGGCCTGAACCCGGTTCGACCATGTGGTAGGGCCCCGGTATCCCCGGGGCGTGAGCCGGGTCAGGGCCTGGTTGCCGGTCACAGCATTTCCATGTTTTCGTGGCTCCAGGTCGCTGATTGCAGGTACAGTCGTGCCACCTGACTTTCATCCAGACCGAATCTTTTCAGCAGGTTCCAGTGAATCTGGTCGAACTTGCAACGCTCATAGAGAATGGCGGTGTTCAGGGCGAGCCCGGGTCGCCCCTTGAAGCGAGCCAGTGCCGTGTGCACACGTTCATCCAGAGGCAGGTGACCCAGCAGTGAGGCCATGGGTTCATCGAAAAATGCATCCAGGCATGAGAAAAGGCCTACCGTAAAGTAGAGCTCTTCCTCTCCGGGAGCGAGTGCGCCAGCCAGCAGCTCGCAGAAGCGGGCGCGTTGCAAGCTTATTTGCCGCAGCGCAGGGGGCTTGTCATCCAGGTCTGAGAGGGCCAGCAGTGTTGCCCATGCCTTGATCCGGCCGATCCCGATGAGCATGACGGCCATATGAATGGAGTCTATTTCATGCGAGCGCCGGAAAGCAGCAGAATTCACCAGTTTGAGGAGCTTGAAGGACAGCGTCGGGTCTTGCTTGATGGCGTCGATAATCTGCGGTACGTTGGCGGCAGGTTGGTTGACGGCTGCCACAAGCTGCATGACACCTGCACGGTTTTCAGCGCGCCGTTTGCCATGGACGGGTTCCGGTTTGCTCAGAAAGTATCCCTGAAACAAAGTGCATCCGGCTTCCAGGCAGCGCTGAAACTCTTCGTGCGTTTCGACCTTTTCGGCAAGCAGGCGCTTCTTCTGCTGGAGTAACGGCGCACAAACGGCCTTGAGATCTTTTCCCGGCAACGCAGGGATCTCGAGCTTGACAATGTCAGCCAATGGCATCAGCGGATGGGGGGTGTCCCCGGGAACAAAATCATCCAGGGCGATGGTGTATCCCTCGGCTTTCAGGCTGCGAACAGCGGCAACAACCTCATCATCAGGTGTGATGTCCTCCAGTACCTCTACGACGATGTGCTCCGGCGAAGCGGGCGGAGGGTGATTCAGAAGCGTCCGGGTGAAATTCACAAACGCTTTGTGACCACCGGTAACCTGACTGATATCCAGCTCAGCCAGGGTGTTGAGCAAGACCGTGGATGTTGCCCGGTCTCCGGAGAATTCGGGCGAGTTGAAATTGCCCCTGAATAGCAGCTCGTATCCAAATAGCTGTTTCTTGTCTGTATAGATTGGCTGTCTGGCCAGCAGTATGGTCGGCGATTCGGTCATGGGCGTCCGGTGTCCGTTCTGTTCAGGGAAGTATAGCTCACAGGAGTAAAACGCAAACAACATCCTTCAGCCGGGTTTCCGCCTGGTTTGGACAGCCATGAAGGAGGGTTTGACACGGACTGACAAGGCCGCTATCATGCGCGCCGTTTTCAAGTCCTGCGTCCCCTTCGTCTAGAGGCCCAGGACACCGCCCTTTCACGGCGGTAACAGGGGTTCGACTCCCCTAGGGGACGCCATTTTTTTCTTGCATCTTTCTGTTGCTCACGGTTAGTCTTCGCTCCGGAACAAGGATGAAGGAGTGGATGATGGCTGCGTCGGCACTGACGCTTCTGAGCAAACGTCGCTTTGGCCCGTTCTTCGCCACACAGGCTTGTGGCGCTTTCAACGACAATCTCTTCAAGCAGGCAATTCTGCTGTTGGTCACCTACCGGCTGGCCGAGGGGCAGGCGCTCATGCTCAATATTGCCGCCGGCCTGTTCATTCTTCCCTTTTTTCTGCTCTCCATGACGGGCGGAAGATTGGCCGACAAATACGAGAAGTCCGGGCTGATCAGGGCGATCAAGATGGCTGAAGTGGCCATCATGCTGTTCGGCGGGTGGGCGCTGGTCAGCGGATCGGTTCCGGCGCTGATGGCATTGCTATGCCTGATGGGGGCTCAGTCGGCGTTATTCGGTCCCGTGAAGTACGCAATACTGCCACAGCATTTGCACGTGGACGAGCTGGTGGCCGGTAACGCATGGGTGGAAGCCGGCACGTTTCTGGCCATCTTGCTGGGTACGATGTCTGCCGGCATTCTGTACGGGATGCAAGACGGGCTTTGGGTCATCAGTGTGGCTGTGGTCGTTGTGGCGGTCCTAGGGTACGGTTTCAGCCGGAGTATTCCCTCTGCACCCCCCAATGCGCCCGATCTTGAGCTTTCGTGGCATCCGTTTGCCGGTTTTCGCTCACTGCTCGATGATGCGCGTCGCCAACCCGCTATCCTGAACAGCATCCTGGCCATCAGCTGGTTCTGGTTTTTGGGGGCCAGCTATCTGACTCAGTTCAACCTTTATACCCGGGACTACCTGGGAGGCGACCCGACCGTCGCCACCTTGATGCTGACGCTGTTCTCCATAGGTATCGGGTTGGGAAGTGCCTTGGCCAGTGTCTTGTCACGAGGCGGCATCGAGCTGGCGCTGGTGCCCATCGGAGCCCTGGGCCTGACGCTCGCAGGTGGACACCTGTTCTGGGCGACACCGGATCAGGTCCCGCACGCGTTACAGACTGCGGGGCAGCTCTGGGTGTCCGGCGAGGCCGGTGCTGTCTGGCTGGATCTGGCGTTGATCGGCGTCTTTGGCGGACTGTACATCGTGCCGCTGTATGCACTTGTTCAGCATCGCGCCGAACCTCGGGAGCGGGCACGCATCATCGGGTTGAACAATGTGTTGAATGCATTGTTCATGGTGGCCAGCGCACTGTTCGCGATTCTGGTTCTGAGCGGCCTTGAGCTGTCCTTGCCTCAGTACTTTCTGGTTCTGGCCCTCATGAACGCGGTGGTCGCCGTCTATATTTTCTGGCAGGTGCCCGAGTTTGTTGCGCGGTTCTGGGTCTGGCTGGTGGGGCATACCCTTTACCGTGTGCGTCACGAGGGGATGGAGAATGTACCGCAAACCGGGGCGGCTTTGCTGGTATGCAATCATGTCAGCTACATGGATGCGCTCATAATCGGGGGGAGCATCACCCGGCCCATTCGCTTTGTAATGGACTGGGATATCTATCGTGCCCCGGTTCTGAATGTGTTTTTCCGGCTGGTGAAGGCGATTCCCATCTGTTCCGAAAAGCGCAACCCGGACGTTTATCACGCGGCTTTCGAAGCGATACACAAGGCGCTGTCAGATGGTGAGCTGGTGTGCATTTTTCCGGAAGGCCGCCTGACAACGGATGGCGAGATCGGCGTTTTCCGGCCGGGTGTGGAACGCATCCTTGCGCGAGATCCGGTGCCGGTCATTCCGGTTGCACTTTGTGGTCTCTGGGGGTCGTTCTTTTCACACAAGGACGGGCACGCTCTGACCAAGCGGCCCAGACGTTTCTGGTCGCACGTGCTGCTGAAAATCGGTGAACCCATGCCCCCCACGTCTGCCGCGGGTGCACTGCGCCAGCGCGTCGCAGCGTTAAGGGGTGATGCGCGCTGAACCCCGTTCGGCGATGGCACCCTTGTTGATGCCTTCAAACGCCCTGACCCGGATATGGCTGTCCGGGTGCTGGCCTGCAAGTGCATTGGCGATGTGATCGGCAATGTGTTCCACGGTGGTGTCCGAGTCGAGTATGTAAGCGCGCTGAGCAGGGAGCAGAAGGCGATAAGCCCCTTCCTGGGCATCGTAACGGATATCCAGGCAGCGCACTCCGTTGATCTCGGTTTCGGCGTGAATGTCTTCGCGGCTGACCAGATAGATGTCGCGCCAGCGACGCGCCCACTGGTACTCCAGATGCTGGCTGCGCTGGCCATTGACCTCGATCTCTATGCGGGAGCGGTGCCCATGTGCGATGCGCTGACACGGTCCCCGATGTTTCTTGAGGCCGTGTGTGTAGTGATAGCTGGCGCCCTGAATGAATTCGGGGTACAGGCGCAACCGGATTTCACGGGCATTGTCGGGCAGGACGTGCGTAATCTGGCTCGCGATCCAGTCGGATATAGCGTCCGGATCCACGCTTTCCCCCGGCACCATCACCGCAGCGGCCTCGGGCACGGTCAGCCGCGCAAGCAGTTTGCCTTCCGGTGCGGCGCTGACGCTGATGTAGTGATCCCGGGTAGTCCATTCCAGCCCGGGCAGGTCCTCCGGTATGACCAGACGATGATCCAGCGTGGACTCAACAGCGTCCCGGATGTGGCGCTTGATCAGCCCGAAGTCAAACACCATGCCCTGATGATCCAGCTCGCCTGCCAGCTCCAGATCCACGATCCAGGTTTCCCCCACCAGCCCGCGATCGGCATGCAGATAGGTAAAGTCGAGATTGGTCAGGTGACGAACAAACAGCCGGTTCATGGTTTCCGTCTAATGGCTTGCTGAAACCGGCATTCTAGCGGAGAAGCGCAGAACAAGGAATGCAAAACCGGGTAAAAGGTGGCAGCCGGCAGATACCTGAACTAGATTTACAGGCAGACTTCCGGTACAAGAGGTAGGTGATTTTACGTATGCGGAGTGACGGGGTTGAGCAGTAGCGCACTCATCATGGTCTACTCGGCGGTTTTGCTGGTCTGGGGAACGATTGCCGGGCTGGCTGTCGTGCGGGCCTGGCGAAGCCGTGGGCGACGGGGCAGTCGCCTGATTTTTTCGACTCTGGCTCTGATGGCGTTGGCCCCTGCCGGAGGCGCAGTGGCCCATCTGATCACTGCAATCATGGACGCGCCAGCAGCCATGGAGGCTGCTCGTTTGTTGGGATCTGGCCTCTGGCAACCAGTGGTATACCTTGTCTGCGGGCTGCTTGTATTGGGCGCTTTCTGGCGCGAAATGCAGGATGTATTGCACCGTCACGAGTCACTGGAAACGATCCTGGCGCAGCAGGAAGCCGTCCTGGCGAGGGTGACCGACTCGGCCTTCGAGGGCATTTATCTGGTCGACCCCAAATCCCTCCGCTATGTCGACGTGAATCCGGCAGGTTCCCGTGCATTGGGTTACGACCGCCAGGAGATGATCGGCATGTCGCTTGACGTTATCCACCCGGGTGAGAACTTCAGGGAACTCAAGGAATTTATTCTCGCGGCGGTGCATCAACGGCAACATCTGTGCACCACCGCAATCCGGCGAGACGGCAGGACGTTGCAAAGCGAACTGGTGGCCAATGCCGTTGAATACAACGGTCGGCCGTATGTGCTGGTGGTCGGCCGGGACGTGACGCGCAAACTTCGGGCGCGTGAGCAGATTCGTCGTCTGAATCGTGTCTATCGGCTGTTGTCATCGGTGAACCGGGCGGTGACACGTGAAGATGATGCCGACGTGCTGATGTCACGGGTCTGCCGGATTGCCGTGGACGAAGGCGAATTCATGGCCGCCTGGGCAGGAAGATTGTTACATGGTCGGGTCAAGCCGGAGCATATGGCCGGGCAGGCGCTTGACTATATTCACCAAGTGACCATAGACATGGATGATCCGCAAACCGGGTCCGGGCCCGTGGCAGCCGCGTTGCGTACAGGGCAGGTTGTGGTCGTGAACTCTGTGGCCAGGGATGAGCGTTTCAGGGCCTGGCGCAAGGGTGCGCTGGCGGCGGGTGTTCGCAGCGTTGCAGCCATTCCCGTCCGGGGGCCGGAAACTGTATGGGTTGTGACGCTCTACAGCGGTCAGGAGCATGGCTTTGATCGTGAGATGGAGGGTCTTTTGACCAACCTGGGCGAAGACCTGGGGTTTGCCCTGCATCATATGGCCCTGGAGCAGGAAAATCGCCGTGCCAGGCAGGAGCTTGAAAAGCTTTCTCAGGCTGTGGAGCAAAGCGCCGATGCGGTGATGATTCTGGGGACCGATGGGCTGATTCAGTGGGTGAATGCGCGCTTTGAGCAGCTGACGGGCTATACGCAGGATGAGGTGTGTGGGCGCCTGCCGACCTTTCTCTGCGCCAACGAACAGGAAGCGCGAAAATACCGCGCCATGCTTTCGGATCTGCGGCAGGGGCGCGGCTGGAAAGGTGAATTCAGATACTGCAAGAAGGACGGGCAGCATTACTGGTCCATGGATACCATTACGCCCATTCGTGGCGACGATGGGCAGGTCAGTCACTTTGTGTCGTCTTCGGAGGACTACACGGACCTGCGAAAAGCACAGGAGCTGATTGAAGAACTGGCATTTTATGACCCGCTGACCGGATTACCCAATCGTCGTCTGCTGCACGATCGCATGCGCCAGAGCCTCGAGACGGCCCGCCAGGATGGGCACTCAGTGGCTGTACTGTTCCTTGATCTGGACAAGTTCAAGCATATCAATGACACCATGGGGCACACCATTGGTGATGAGTTGCTCAAGGTCATGGCGAACCGGCTTGCCTCGGTGGTGGGCAAGGCCGATACCGTGGCGCGCCTTGGGGGGGATGAGTTCACCGTGGTGATCAGCAAGGTGCTGGATCTGTCGGAAGTGGTGCTGATTGCCGAGGAGATTCTGGAGCAGGTGCATCGTCCGCTTCAGCTCGGGGGGTATCAGATTCAGATATCAACCAGCGTGGGAATCACGTTGTACCCGGATGACAGCGAGGATATCAATGAACTGCTGCGCAATGCAGATCTGGCGATGTATCACGCGAAGGGAGAGGGACGGGGCAACTTTCAGTTTTACACGGAGGAAATCAATGCCCGCGCGCTCAGTCAGGTTGAAATGGAGCGTCAGTTGCGCAAGGCACTGGCGGACAAGTCATTCAGACTGTATTACCAGCCCAAGGTTGACCTGCAAACGGGCGAAGTGACAGGGATTGAGGCGCTGATTCGGTGGATAGGTGAGGAGGGGCGCCCCATATCGCCCGCAGTATTCATTCCGCTGGCGGAGGAGACCGGGCTGATCGAAGATATCGGGCGTTGGGTGTTGCGTCAGGCAACCGAAGATCTGGCTCTGCTGGTCAAGGCGCTCGGGCGACCCATCAGCATGGCGATCAATCTTTCTGCCAAGCAGTTTCGGCACGCGCAGTCTTTGCGCCTGATTCTGGGTGATCTCCTGATGGCGCATGGCCTGCAGCCGGAGTGGATCGAGCTGGAGCTGACTGAAAGCATGCTGGTGGATGATATTGAGGATACCATTCGCCAGTTGCATGAGCTGCGACGTATGGGATTCTCACTGGCCATTGATGATTTTGGCACCGGCTACAGCTCGCTGAACTACCTGCATCGCTTTCCCATTGATACGCTCAAGATCGACAGATCATTTGTACAAAGACTGGATGATGAAGAAAGCGGACGCTCCATTGTGGCGGCAATCGTGGCCATGGCGCGGGAGCTTGGCATGAAGGTTGTGGCTGAAGGCGTTGAAACGGAACGGCAGCTGGCGTTATTGCGCAATTACGAGGTGGATGCCTATCAGGGTTTCCTGCACAGTCGGCCCATGCCGCTTTCCGAACTGCTGGTGAAGGTGAACAGCCCGGTCAGGGTGCTGCCTCACCGGCAAGGTTGAGGCAGCGGGTTGATTACAGGCCGGCGATGTAGGCGATGCCGGCCGCAAAAATACCAATACTGACTGCCAGCGCCATGGCGTAGACCTTGCTGCTGGATTGGCGCTGTTGCTCATGGTAGAGCTCAATGGTGCGCTGGGCGATATCTTCCGCCGTTTCCCTGGAAATGTCATGGGCCTGCTGGATGGCTTCCGCCTGCAGTGTTTGCCAGAACTCGGTGTCGATGGACTGAACAGAAGTCATGTGATCCTTGAGCTCGTCCAGTTGGCTTTGCTGCAGCGCCACGCCCTGGCCGCTGAGCTCTCCCAGCGATGCGCGGAACTCTTCGAGCTGCTGTGTCATGGCCAGCGTCATGTCGGCGACCACCTCTTCCCGGAAGCCATCAAGCTTGCTCTGAATGGCTTCGGCTACTTCCTCGCGAATCTGGTGCGTCAGGGCTTCCTGTTTTGCCAGCGTTTCATCGGACAGCCGCTTGAGGTGCGCATATTGCTCGTCGAAGAGCTCGCTCAGCAGCTCATGCATGCGATTGTTGATGGTTGTCTTGACCGAACTTCGCGCAACCTGCTCGATCATGTCTGTGGGCAGGCTGATGACCTTGCCATTCAGTGACACCGCCTGAGCTTCGTCCGGCAATGGAGTTTCAGGTGCCGGCTCGTCATAGTCGTTGCTGAGCGCGTCCATCGCGTTCAGGTCAACGGTTTGTTCGGCCAGTGCCCCGGCCTTGAGATCGGCCTTCAGGCTGTTGAGGATCTGTGTCAGGCCGTCGGGATGTGGCGGCTTGGTCAGAATGCTGTAGATCCCGAATCGCTTGGCAGCCTCCTCGAACTCACGCGATTTCTTGGAGGTGCACATGATGACCGGAATGCCGGAGGTCAGCGGATTTGACTTGATGGCCTTGGTGGCTTCGACACCGTTCATGCCGGGCATCAGGTGGTCCATGAATATGACGTCCGGCAAGTCGTTCTTGCGCAGGTAATCAAGCGCTTCTTCCGCCGAACCCGCCATGCTCACGTTCATGTCCTCGCCCTCGAGCAGCTTGCTCAGTGCAAACCGGGCCACTTTCGAGTCATCTACCAGCAGTGCATTCTTCAACATTATCTGTTACCTCTCGATCAGGCACCCGGCCGGGCCGGAGTGTCCATCAAATTCTTACCAGCCTTCCAGTGGGGGGCATTGCGTGGCCCGGTAACTCTTCCAGCGATAGCAGACTCCGGGCTCCGTGCTGCGCGCCGTAAAGACCTCACCCTCAGGTGTGGTCAGCTTGGCCATGCCATAAGGCTTGCCGAACTTGAAGGTACCCTCAATGCTTGAGCCATTGGGATTTCGGAGAATTCCCTGGCCATGGAACTTGCCCTCAAAGAACTGCCCGACATATTTCTTGCCATCGGCGTAGACCAGTTCACCCTTGCCATGGTAGAGGCCATTGGCAAATGTACCTTCGTAGTGTGTCCCGTCCGGGAGCGTCAGCGAGCCGTTTCCATGATACTGGTTGTCCGAGAAGCCGCCCACATAGAGTGTGCCGTCCCGGGCTGTCAGCGAGCCCTCGCCGTTGAGCTTGCCTTGTGTCCAGTGTCCGGCGTAAATGTCACCGTTGGCCAGTGTCAGGGTGCCTTCACCTTCATACTGATCGTTGCTGAAATAGCCGGTATAGGTGTCTCCGTTGGGCAGGGTCAGTGTGCCGTAGCCATTCTTTCGGCCTTCAAACCACTCGCCCTTGTAACGGGTCCCATCTGCCAGCGTCAGCTCTCCCTGACCATGAAACTTGCCATTGAGGAACTCGCCCTCGTAGCGGGTACCCTCTGAATCCCGGTAGGAGCCTGTTCCGGTTTTGACGCCATCTTTCCACGTGCCGTTCACGTAGTTGACATCGGTAGACGGCTCCAGTACGGCTACCAGAGTGCGTGAGACACCTCCTGCGATATCAACCGTGGTTTGCCAGGCCTTGTAGCCACGTTTGGTGACTTCAACCCTGTGTGGCCCGGCTTTCAGTTTCTGAACCAGCGGCGTGGCTCCCAGCGACCGGCCATCGATTTTCACCTGGTCACCGACAACATTGGAGCGTACGGTCAACGTCCCGATAACGGGAACCGGGGGCGGTGCGGGTTTCGCAGCGGGTTTGGGCCGAGGCGGGGCGGCGTGTGCTACCGCAGCAGGGGCAGGCACGTCAGGCTGCTCCGTATTCTTTGAATCCTCTGGCGCCGGGGAGGCGGACGCAGTCGGCAGCTGGTCCACAAACAGGATGGCTTCCTCCAGGTCGTCTACAACAGCATCTTCCTGTGACCGGAAGGCCATGAGCTCGGAGGCAGATTCCTGCCGACCCTCTTTCGAGGCGGCGGGAGCCTGTGCAGGCGTTTCGGCAGCCGCCTCCACAACAGGCCCGGTTGTGCCATCCAGATCTCGCTTGTAATGAGCGAAACCGGCAGTCACCAGCAGCATGAAGCAGAGCGCATTGATAAAAAGCAGCGGCCTGAGATCTACCATGGTGCCCGTTCACTCCTTCCGGGTTTCAGTCCCGTTCATGTTGTTTTACTGGAAGTTGTACCACTTTATAGTAGCGGGCATTGTTGCGAAATGTAACGGGCGAGCGGAGCGGGTGTGCGGATTTGGCTAAGCGTTCACACTTGGCACGGTATTGGATCACGGCGTCTTTGCCAAGGGCGCCTGGCGCTCGCGCTGGAGCTCTTCCCAGACACGCATGTGCACATCGGCCTCATAGGTATAGGGAGAGCGGAACGGCGTCAGAATCAGGTCGAAGACGGCAAACGCAAACCCGATGGATAACCAGGCGACGACCAGCATTTCAATGTTGGCCGCCTGTGTCTGTGGCGCTGCCTCAAGAAACTCCTGCAAACGAGGCATCAGACCCTGTACCAGAATCACCGGGTTGAACCCTGAAAGCACGAGGGGCACCCAGAAGGCGATAAAGACAGGGAAAAACAGGAATGACCACAGTATCCGGCGCAGTGCATAGATCAACAGCTCCTTGTAGAATCGGCGCCGAATCTCCGGTATCTTGCGGATTTCCTGAATGTAGCGTTGCCGCTCAACCCAGTAGGCCTCCAGCAGATCGTCATCCACGGGATTCCCGGACGACCGGGGGGCAACAAGAGACTCAGGAGACTGCTCGGACATACGCACCCTGTCTGTGCTTTCTGGTAAACTGGCCCCGAGTTTTAACAGACGCGGCATGCGCTGTAAACCACTGACCAAGGAGAGCGACGTGAGCCGGATCGAAAATATTGCCGTCATTGCCCACGATAACAGAAAGCGAGACATGCTGGCCTGGATCGTTCGTCATCACGCCCGGCTGACAGGTGCCACGCTGATGGCGACCGGCACCACAGGTCGCCTCATCGAAGAAGAGACGGGGCTGTCGGTGGAGCGCTACGCCAGTGGGCCGCTGGGCGGAGATCAGCAAATTGGCGCGCGCATTGCGGAAGGCAAGGTGGACATGCTGATCTTTTTCTGGGACCCGCTGGAGCCCCTGCCGCATGATCCGGACGTCAAGGCGCTGCTGAGACTGGCCACGCTGTGGAACCTGCCAACGGCGACCAATGAGGCCACGGCCGATATGCTGTTGACGTCCCCCATGTTTGATGACTATGTGCCAAACCGACCTGATTTTGGCAGCTATACAGAACGCAAGATCTGAAACGAGGTGAGCGTGACTCAACACACTTCTCAAACGGATGCACTGGCCTTCGAACGCCTGGCCGAGCATCCGGTCAAGGCTCTGGGCCTTACTCTGGAAACCTGGCGTCATCGTGCCACCGGTCTGATGCACTATCACCTGGCCGGTCCCTTTGACGAGCATGTTTTCCTGATTGCCTTTCGTACGATGCCCCAGGATTCTACGGGCGTGGCGCACATTCTCGAGCACACCGCCTTGTGCGGCAGTGAGCGGTTTCCCGTGCGTGATCCGTTTTTCATGATGACCCGGCGTTCGCTGAACACGTTCATGAACGCCTTTACGTCTTCGGACTGGACGGCTTATCCCTTCGCCAGTTGCAACCGCAAGGACTACTTCAATCTTCTGGAGGTCTATGTGGATGCCGTCTTTTTCCCCACGCTGGATCCGCTGGACTTTGCGCAGGAGGGGCATCGACTGGAATTTGAAAAGCCGGACGACCCCTCAACGCCGCTGACGATTCGAGGCGTGGTGTATAACGAGATGAAAGGCGCCATGAGCTCGCCGGTCTCCCAGCTTTGGCAACGGCTGACACATCACCTTTATCCGACCACCACCTATCACTATAACAGTGGGGGCGAGCCAGACGAGATTCCGGATCTTGACTGGGAAGGGCTCAAGGCGTTCCATGCGCGTCATTATCATCCGGGCAATGCTTTGGTCATGACGTTTGGCGATCTGGAGGCCGGGGAGATTCAGTCGCGCCTTCAGACTCTGGCCCTGCATCGATTTGAGGAAACCTGCCGCCCCTTCAGCGTACCGAGGGAGAAGCGCTACTTCTCGCCAGTGCGTGTCGAGGAGGGCTATGCGGCCACGCCGGAGCCGGGCAAGCGCCAGGATCATGTGGTCATGGGGTGGTTGCTGGGGGATGCCACTGACCTTGAGGGCGTGCTGGAGGGGCATCTGCTCAGCAATGTGCTTCTGGACAACAGCGCCTCTCCGCTGATGCACGTCCTCGAGACAACCGATCTGGGAGATGCCCCGTCGCCACTGTGCGGTTATGAAGACGGGCAACGGGAAACGCTGTTTGCCTGTGGTCTGGAGGGTGCCCGTGCAGAGGATTCGGCACGTATCGAATCGCTGATTCTGGATGAATTGCGCCGGATAGCGGAAGAAGGGGTGCCGCAGGAAAAGGTTGAAGCCGTCCTGCATCAGTTGGAGCTGTCGCAGAGGGAGATTACCGGAGATGGCTACCCGTTTGGTTTGCATCTCATCCTGGCAGCCCTGCCTTATGCAGTGCATGGGGCCGACCCGGCCCAGGCGTTGGACCTGGATTCGGCTTTGCAGAGCCTGAGGGAGAAGGTCAGAGACCCGGCATACGTGCCCGGTCTGGTGCGCCGATGGCTGCTTGACAATCCCCACCGTGTGACGCTCACGCTCAGGGCGGATGGCGATCTGGCACAGCGTCGTGACGTGGCCCTGGCCGAGATGCTGGTTCAGCGCAAGGCCGCCATGTCGGACGATGAAAAAAAGGGTCTGGTTGAGCAGGCCCGAATTCTGGAAGCACGGCAGAACGCCCAGCCCGATGCAGATTGCCTGCCGAAAGTGACCGCGGAAGATGTACCGCGCGCCTTGAGCCGGCCTCAGCCGGCAGAAGGCGAGCCGGAAGGTGTATCTGTTTTCGAGCGTGGTACAAATGGGTTGGTCTATGCCCGGGCCGTCTATCCGCTGCCGGTGCTGGATGCGGAGCAGTATCCGCTTCTGACCTGGTTACCGCGCCTGATGGGTGAGCTGGGGGCCGGCTCGCATGACTATCTCTCGCTTCAGCAAGCACTGGCGCTGAAAACAGGGGGCGTCCGCGCTTCGGGGGAAATCCGCCAGGTGTGCGGAGAAGAGGTGCCGCGTGGTTACCTGAGTCTGACTGCAAAGGCACTGGCGCGTAATCGGGAAGCCATGGCTGATCTCATGCATGAGGTCGCCGGCAGCACCCGATTTGACGAGAATGATCGTCTGCGTGACCTGCTGTCTCAGGAACGTGCCCGGCGCCTGGCTTCGGTGATTGGATCGGGGCACAGCTATGCCATGATGGCTGCCGCTGCGGCACTCAATCCTTTGGCAGCGTTGTCGCATACAAGCAGCGGACTGGCAGGATTGCAGGAACTGGTTGCGCTGGATACAGCCGCTCAGTCCGGAACGGCTGCTTATTCAGATTGGAGGGATCGCTTGACTGCGTTGCACCAGGTGATCATGAAGCAGAGCCCCGAGTTGGTGCTGGTCGGCGAATCCGAAAGCGTGCGAAACTGGTCCGGCAGCATCGCCGCAGACTGGACGCCTGCCCACTGGAAAAGGGGGGCGGCTGCGCTGGATGTCCCGAAGGCCGAGATTTCTCGCCGTCAGGCGTGGGTGACAGCAACCCAGGTAAACTTTTGCGCCATGGCCGTGCCGAGTGTCACCAGCGGGCATCCCGATCAGGCGGCCCTGTTGGTGTTGGGCAACTACTTGCGCAACAACTGGCTGCACCGTGTCATACGCGAACAGGGTGGGGCCTACGGTGGAGGCGCCTCTCAGGATTCGGCAACAGGCGTATTCAGGTTCTTCAGCTACAGGGATCCGCGCCTGACAGAAACGCTGGATGATTTCCGGCGCGCCATTGACTGGGTGCTGGACTCGTCTGTTGAGGCAGCCCCGCTGGAAGAAGCCATTCTCGGTGTAATCAGTGCACTGGACAAGCCCCGATCACCAGCCGGTGAGGCGTTGGCCGCCCATCAGGACAGGCTGTTCGGGCGCACGGATGCTTTTGTTGCTGCGCTGCGCGACCAGGTGCTCAATACAGCCGGGGCGGACCTTCAGCGTGTCGCCCAGACCTGGTTGGCGACCGACAACGTGTCGCTCGCTGTCGTGACCTCCGCCGAGGGTGCCGAGGTGCTCGCCAGTCAGGGGTATGAGCGATACGAGCTCAAGGGCTGATGTGCCGGCGGGTCAACTGACCCGCCGTTTCAGGCCGGACTGAAGAATCACGCGTGTGGCAATCTCCTCGACCGAGTGGTCAGTGGAGTTCACGAAAGGAATACGCTCCCGGCGGTACATCAATTCCACCTCTTCCACCTCGTAGCGGCATTGGCTGGGGGATGCATAGCGGGAGTTCGGCTTGCGCTCATTGCGGATGGCCGCCAGCCGTTCCGGATCAATGGTCAGTCCGAATATCTTTTCCTTGTAGGGGCGCAACTGCCTGGGCAGGCGTTGATCCTGAATGTCTTCCTCGGTGATGGGAAAGTTTGCCGCCTTGATGCCATATTGCAGGGCGAGATAGATGCAGGTGGGAGTTTTGCCGCTGCGTGAGACCCCGACCAGAATGATATCTGCCTCGTCATAGTAGCGAGTGCGCGCGCCATCGTCATTTTCGAGTGCGAAGTTCATGGCCTCGATGCGCTGCTGATAGTTCGAGTCGCTGGCAATCGAGTGTGACTTGCCGACGGTATAGGAGGACTTGGCGCCCAGGGCCTGTTCCAGCGGCTCGAGGAACGTCCCGAAAATATCGACCATGATGCCCTCGCTGCGTTGCACTTCCTCACGGATTTCCTTGTTGACAATGGTGTCAAAGATAACCGGCGGGGCGCCGTCCCGCATGCCTGCCACGCGAATCTGATTCACGGCCTCCCGAGCCTTCTCCAGAGTGTCAATGTAGGGCAGTGTCACCTTTTCGAAGCGAATGTTGTCGAATTGCGCAAGCATGGCATTTCCCAGTGCTTCAGCCGTGATACCGGTTCCGTCGGATACAAAAAAGGCAGTGCGAACAGGGCGTGGTTCGTTCATGCTGACTCCGGAGCTGTGATGATTGAAGGCGCCAGCTGCGCCGGGGTCTACCATACACAGCGAGGGCCAAAGGTGCTAGACTAGGCCGCAAAAATTTTCAGACTGAATGTCGGGATTGCCCCGGTCTTTTTTGAGGAGAAGCGCCTTGGAAGAATACATTGTCGGGTTCGAGAACCTGGGTATGAATGATGTGGAGCGTGTTGGCGGCAAGAACGCTTCACTTGGCGAGATGATCAGCGGCTTGTCCAGCGCAGGGGTGACTGTGCCGGGTGGTTTTGCCACGACAGCACACGCCTATCGCCGGTTCCTCGCTCAGGATAATCTGGCGGACCGCATTAATGCTGAACTGGCCAAGCTGGACGTGGATGATGTGATCGCGCTGGCGGAAACCGGATCCAGGATCCGCCAGTGGGTGCTGGACACGCCGTTCCCGGCCGAGTTCGAGCAGGCGTTGGAGAACGCTTTTGCGAAACTGCAGGACGGCAACGAGAATCTGGCCGTTGCGGTGCGTTCATCGGCTACCGCCGAAGATTTGCCGGATGCTTCGTTTGC
>RFIV01000070.1 GCA_003695085.1 Gammaproteobacteria bacterium | reverse complement strand
GCTCGGTGGAGGTGCTCGCCTGCGGAGAGGCCACACGGGTGGCCGAGCTGATCAGCTGGCTGCATGAAGGTCCGGAGCTGGCTACCGTCACGCGCGTCGAGGTGGACGATGTGCCACCAGGCTTTGAATGTCCGGTTGGCTTCAGGACCGGGGTGGGTTCACCTTTCGAAACGTCAGGTTGATACGGGGTGCCTGAATCCCCGGCTCCTTGAGTACCGCATGCACCCAGTGATGCTGAAGGGCGCCTTTCATGACCAGCAGGGTATTGTGGTGAAGCGGCAGCTTCAGGCGCTCGCCCGTTTGACGATGCTTGAGGTGAAAGGTGCGCGTGGCTCCGAGTGACAGGCTGGCAATGACCGGATTCCTGCCCAACGGGGCTTCGTTATCGGCATGCCAGGCGACACTATCCCGCCCGTCACGGTACAGGTTGCACAACACCGAGTTGAAGGTGTGCCCGGCAAGCGACTCGGCCCGGGTGCGCAGATCGGTCAGGCGCGATGTCCACGGCTGGGGTGTCAGCTTCAGCCCGGAATAGGCGTAGAACGCATCCGGGTCGCCGTACCAGGCTTGCAGACGGGGAATGGTACGTTCAATCTGGCCAAATCGCACGGTACCCGACTGCCAGTTCAGTGTCTTGTGCAGCGCCTGTTCCACCTCGTCTGCGTCGGGCAGCACATGCTCAAAGAGCCATAGCTCGCCCTCCCTGAGAGTCAGCTGCTGCGCCTGAGTATCCTGCCACAGGTTCATGTCAGCCGCACCGGCAGTCGGCGGGCACCCCAGTGGCCGGGCCGGGCATCGAAGTGACCTGCGATGGTGGTGCCACAGTGTGCGCAGCGCCCATGGCTATCCAGGGCCCAGGTGCCGAGCGTGTACGCATCCCGTCCGATCACGCACTGACCACACCCGGGGCACCAGGTGCTTTGGCCTTCCGGGTCATGCACATTGCCGGTGTAGACGTAATGCAGGCCGGTCTCCAGGGCAATCTGCCGGGCGCGGCGCAGTGTGGCAGGGGGCGTAGGCGGCACGTCCTGCATCTTCCAGTCCGGATGAAACGCCGTGAAGTGCAGCGGTACGTCCGCGCCCAGCTCCCTCAGAATCCACTCGCATTCGGCACGGATTTCCGCGTCGCTGTCATTATGGCCCGGAATGAGCAGGGTCGTGATCTCCAGCCAGACATCGGTTTCATGGTGCACATATACCAGCGTTTCCTGAACGTCTTTCAGGTGCGCGCCACAGAGCTTGTAGTAGAAGTCATCGTTGAACGCCTTGAGGTCGATATTGGCAGCATCCATGTGCGCAAAGAACTCGCGGCGAGGTTCGGGGCAGATATACCCGGCCGTGACAGCGACATTGGCCAGCCCAGCTGCATGACAGGCCCGCGCCGTGTCGATGGCATATTCGTGAAAGATGACCGGGTCATTATAGGTGTAGGCCACGCTGCGGCAGCCTGTGCGCAAGGCAGCCCGGGCAATCTGATCCGGCGTGGCGGCATCCATCAGCCGGTCCATCTCGCGGGATTTGCTCATGTCCCAGTTCTGACAGAACTTGCAGGCCAGATTGCAGCCGGCGGTACCGAAAGAAAAAACCGGCGTGCCGGGGTAAAAGTGATTGAGGGGCTTCTTTTCGATGGGGTCCACGCAGAAGCCGGAGGAACGCCCCCAGGTCGTCAGCACCACCTTGCCGTCCTCACAGGCACGCACGAAGCACAGGCCTCGCTGCCCCTCGTGGAGCTTGCAGGCCCGGGGGCACAGGTCACATTGAATGCGGCCATCTTCCAGTTTGTGCCAGTAACGGGTTGCGACGGTGCTCATGGGGCCTCCGTGGACGTTTTACGTGCGCCCGGCTAACATGATGAACGAATGATACGGAGGGCGCATGTTCAGGCTGCTTACCATTATTGTTGGGGTGGGAATGCTGGTGTTCAAGGCACAGGCACTGACCCTGGAGCTGGACGGCCCGCTGACACAGGGCGCGTTGATTCGCGGGAAGGCCGATCCCGGCACCCGTATCTGGTTGGATGGTACGCCAGTGAAGGTCTCGAGGGATGGGCACTTTGTTCTCGGCTTCGGTCGGGATGCAGCGTTGAATCATGTGGTGAAGGCCCGGTCGGGTGAGGGATCCGAAATCAGCCGTGCGCTGACGCTGAAAAAGCGAGAATACAAGATTCAGCGCATTACCGGGGTGGCCAAAAAGTATGTGTCGCCCCCGCCAGAAACTTTGGCACGTATTCGCGATGACAATCGACGGGTGCGTGAGGCGCGCGCCCACTTTACGGACCGGCTGGATTTTCTCGGTCCCTTCGTGTCGCCGGCAGAAGGACCCATCAGCGGCGTGTATGGCAGCCAGAGATTCTTCAATGGCGAGCCCCGGCGGCCGCATTATGGTCTGGATATTGCCGCCCCGGTGGGCGCGCCCGTCAAGGCGGTGGCCGGCGGCATCGTCAGACTGGCAGACCCGGATCTGTATTTTTCGGGCGGCACGATCATCATTGATCATGGTTATGGCGTGAACACGAGCTATCTTCATCTGAGCGAGGTGCTCGTCAAGGCGGGGGATGAGGTTCGGGCCGGGCAGCTGATCGGCCGGGTGGGCAAGACCGGACGGGTGACCGGTGCCCACCTGGACTGGCGGCTGAACTGGTTCCAGGAGCGCCTGGATCCGGCGCTTGTGGTTCCCGTTCGGGATAAGTAGACTTCACTATTCAGATAAAACGGAGAATAAGCGTGGTTTCTGCAGAACAGGTCGTCTATATCGTCGAAGATGATGAAGCGGTGCGTGATTCGCTGTCCATGTTGCTGGAAGCGGAAGGCTATGACGTGGAAGCGTTTGCGGATGCACAGCAATTTCTGGATCGTTATGACGAAAATATGGCGGGCTGTATCCTGCTGGATATCCGCATGCCGGGCATGACCGGGAT
>RFIV01000069.1 GCA_003695085.1 Gammaproteobacteria bacterium | reverse complement strand
GGGCTCAAGCCATAGCCCGAGGCGAATCGGTCGGGAATCAGGTAATCGACCGAAGATGCCCCCAATGCACGCAGCGCAGAGACCGCCAGCGCGGTACTGGTTGCACCATCCGCATCATAATCACCGACCACCAGAACGCGTTGACTGCCAAGGATGGCATCTGCCAACACATCCGCAGCCGCCCGGACACCCTTCAGGGCATCCGGGGGCGTCAGTGCGGTCAGGCGATAGTCGAGCTGCGAGGCATCGGTGACGCCACGCGCCCGGTAAATGCGAGACAGCAGGGGTGAACAGCCGGGCAGCGGCGCCCCATCCGCTACCGTCCGGCGCTGCAGACGCATGTCAGGCTTCATGCCTGACGCATGTGTTCCGCCACGAAGCGCTGGATCGCTTCAAGATCATTGGGCTGGACGGCATAGCGCTCTTCACGTTCGTACAAGTCAGTCATGTGCCTGGGTAACGCGGGCGATACGCCAATACCACTCTTCTCAATGGCTTCCGGGAACTTCGCCGGGTGGGCCGTGGCCAGCGTCACCATCGGCGTCCCCTTCTGCCGCCGACAATGACGCGCAGCCCGGACACCAATGGCCGTGTGCGGGTCCAGCATGTAGCCATCCTTCTCGTACACCTCCCGAATGGTGTCGAGCGTTTCATCGTCCGTCACTGCCAGGCTGTCAAACAGGCGGCGGGCCGCCTTCCAGCGCCCTTCCTCGACCTGCGCCTCGCCCTTGGCCATATCTGCCATCAGCTGAGACAACAGCGCACCATTGCGGCCATGCAGATCAAACAGCAAGCGCTCAAAATTGCTGGAGACGACAATATCCATGCTCGGGGACAGGGTATGAGCCAGCGGTTGTGCCTTGTACTGATTGGCACTGATAAAGCGATGGAGAATATCGTTGCGGTTGGTCGCCACGATCAGCTGGTTGACCGGAAGCCCCATGCGACTGGCGAGATAACCGGCGAAGATGTCGCCAAAATTGCCGGTCGGCACGGAGAAGCCGACACTGCGCCACGGCGCGCCCAGGCTCAAACCCGCGTGGAAGTAATAGACAATCTGAGCCATGATACGGGCCCAGTTGATGGAGTTGACCGCCACCAGACGCCGGCCGTTCAGGAAGCTCTGATCACCAAAACTGGACTTGACCATCCGCTGACAATCATCAAAGTTCCCCTCCACCGCAATGTTGAAGACATTGTCAGCCAGAACCGTCGTCATCTGCCTGCGCTGAACTTCCGAAACACGCTGGTGAGGATGAAGAATAAAGATGTCCACATGCTCACTGTGGCGACACCCCTCAATGGCTGCTGACCCGGTATCGCCGGATGTAGCGCCCATGATGACCACCTGTTCGTCGCGCTTGGCCAGCACGTACTCGAACAGCCGGCCAAGCAACTGCAGCGCGTAGTCCTTGAAGGCCAGTGTGGGACCATGGAACAGCTCCATGACCCATTCGCCCGGACCCAGCTGGGTCAGCGGTGCCACCGCTTCATGGTCGAACCCGGCATAGGTTTCATTGACGATCTTGCGAAAGTCTGCCGCCGGGATGGACTCCTCGACAAAGGGATACATCACCTTGTAGGCCAGCTCGGCATAGGAAAGCCCTGCCCAGGAGCCGATTTCCTCCAGCGTAAAGACCGGGAGAGACTCCGGCACGTAGAGTCCGCCATCCTCCGCCAGACCGGCCAGCAGAACTTCCTCAAAATTCAGTGCAGGCGCCTGCCCGCGGGTGCTGATGTATTTCACGCTTGATTACCTGTAATCTTGACCGGTCAAAAATGTTCAACCCGTATGCGGAATACGTGTCCGCAAATTTCTGGCAGCTTCTCTATGGCCGCCACGGCATGGTTCAGGTCGGCTTCGCGGACGGTATGCGTCAGCATGATAAGCGGAATGCGCCCATCTGCCAGTTCAGATTCCTTTTGCATGATGGACTCGATATTGATGCCGTGCTCGCTGAGCAAGGTGGCGACACGCGCCAGCACGCCCGGCCGGTCCTCTGCCAGCATGCGCAGGTAGTAGGCACTCTGGATGTCCTCGATGGGTACGACCGGCTCCTCACTGAGGTGCTCGCTGGCAAACCCCAGATGGGGCACCCCTGAGCGGGCATCCTGACGCGCCGTACGCGCGATATCCACCAGGTCTGCAATCACAGCCGATGCTGTGGCCTCCGATCCGGCACCGGCTCCATAGTAAAGGGTCTGCCCCACCGCATCGCCATTTACCAGCACCGCATTCATGACGCCGTTGACACTGGCAATCAGGTGGGACTCCGGCACCAGCGTCGGATGGACGCGCAATTCGAACCCATTGTCCAGGCGCCGGGCAATGCCCAGATGCTTGATCTGGTAGCCCAGTTCCTGTGCATAAGCCATGTCCTGCACGGTAATCTGACTGATACCCTCTGTATACGCTCCGGAGAACTGCAGCGGCACACCAAAGGCGGTAGACGCCAGAATGGTCAGCTTGTGCGCAGCGTCAATGCCTTCCACATCAAAGGTCGGGTCTGCTTCGGCATATCCCAGCGCCTGAGCTTCCTTGAGCACATCCTCAAAGTCGCGATTCTTCTCGCCCATTTCGGTCAGGATGAAGTTGCCGGTGCCGTTGATGATTCCGGCCAGCCACTCGATGCGGTTGGCCACCAGCCCTTCGCGCATGGCCTTGATCACGGGAATGCCCCCCGCGACTGCCGCCTCGTAGGCAACCGTGACACCGGCCTGCTCAGCCGCCTCGAAAATTTCCGCGCCATGCTCGGCTATCAGTGCCTTGTTGGCCGTCACCACGTGCTTGCCCGCTGCAATGGCGCCCAATATCACCTCACGCGCAATGGTGGTGCCACCTATGGTTTCCACCACCACATCCACGTCCGGCGCTTGTATCACGCTCTGAACATCAACAGAGAAGCTCGCACCGTTCAGATCCACATCGTCGGCAGGCGGCGTACGCGAGGCAATGCGTGTCACCACAATGGGGCCGCCCGCCCGGGCCGCAATATCCTTCTGATTTCGCGCCAGGACCTTCAGCGTCCCGGAACCGACGGTGCCAAATCCACAAATTCCGACTTTCATTCAGTTCTCCAGTTGCGTCGTGCCCTGCCTGTCTGCGCAGACATGTTGGCTGGATTGCAGCCGGCTATTATACCTTGCCCTGAAAGAATTACACCCGCAACATCCACCGTCACACCTGTCTGGAGGCAGGCTGGCATGGACAGGCCGGCATTCATCTTCTAGTCTGAATCCGAGCCATTTTTAACGGAGAGCTTTTCATGCATCGACGCATAGTGTCTGCGCCTGCAGCACTGCTGCTGGCAACGGGACTGCTATCAGGCTGCGACAGCCGGTCGTTTGAAGGTTACAGCAACTATGAACTGAGCCGGGAGTATGCTGACTGCAAGCGTGGCGGCCTGTCACCCGCCGGCGCCCAGCGCTGCAACAATATCGAGAAGGAGTGCGAAATCCGCAAGCAGGAAAAAGGATTTCGCTGCTGAACCACGATCAACTGGCCGGCTGACGCCCGTTCACCCGGCCAGCTCCGCTCAGTTTGCGGCGATTCCCAGCGTTCGGGCCAGATTGGCAGCAGGCACATAGCCTGGAATCAGACGACCACTGCTGAGCAGAATCGCGGGCGTGCCTGTCACGCCTACCCGGTTGCCCAGATCAAACTCCTTCTCTACCGGGTTCTCGCAGGTCTTCTCCGGCGGCACACCGCCCTGCTTGGCAATCGTCATGGCGGCCTGCGGATCATCGGCACACCAGATACTGACCATTTTCTTGTAGGATGAAGAGCCAATTCCGGCGCGCGGATACGCCAGATAATTCACCTGAACCCCCATCTCATTTAGCTGAGGCACTTCCTTGTGAAGCTTGCGGCAGTACCCGCAGTCCACATCCGTAAACACATTGATGACAGCCTTGACCGGCCCTTCCGGCTTGAAGACGACCATGTCACTTTCTGAAATACTCGCCAGCAATTCACGACGATAGTTTTCCCGGCGCATTTCGGTCATATTGGCAATCTTGGTGCCGTCAATCTGATACATGTCGCCGGAAAGAATGTAGCGCCCGTCCCCACTGGCATAAAGCAATTGCCGGTTGGCGGTCTCCACCATGTAGATGCCGGGCAACGGGCTCGGCTCAATGGACGAAATGGCGACACCCGGCACCGCATGACTCAGGCTCTTGCGAATCAGCTCCTCTGCCGAAGGTGCCTCGCCCGCTTGTGACCCCATCGACACCAGGGTCAACCCCATGGCAATCCCGCGTTTAAATGCCTGCCTGAACATGTTTCATACCCGCCTGTTTACAACCTTTACGCCAATTTAAACAAAAGCCACCCACACCGCCATTAACATCCGTCAATGCGCTCGCTGTTTGGCGGATCAGGCACGTGGATGATGCGCAGCATGCAAGGCTGAAAGACGGGATTGCGCCACGTGGGTATAGATCTGGGTGGTGGACAAGTCGGCATGGCCGAGCAAAAGCTGCACAACCCGCAAATCCGCGCCGTGATTTACCAGGTGCGTGGCGAATGCATGACGCAAGGTATGTGGCGAAATGTTTTCCGGGATGCCTGCCAGACGCGCATAGTGCTTGACGCGGTGCCAGAAGGTCTGCCGGGTCATGGGACGCCCCCGAGAAGACGGAAACACGATATCCAGCTCCCGCCCCCCCAGGGCGGGACGTGCTTCACGCAGGTAGGACTGCAGCCAGGCCATGGCTTCCTCGCCCATCGGCACCAGACGCTCCTTGCCCCCCTTGCCGGTCACGCGAACGATACCCTGACGAAGGTTGATCTGGAACAGGCGCAGTCCGACAAGTTCGCTGACCCGCAAACCGGTCGCATAGACCAGCTCAAGCATGGTGCGATCACGCATCTGGACCGGGTCGTTCGTGTCCGGCGCAGCCAGCAAAGCCTCCACCTGCGACTCTGTCAGGGTGATGGGAAGCTTGCGCTCCCTGCGCGGAAACTGCAGTCCGGATGCCGGGTTGACCTTCAGCCTTCCATTCGCGACACACCACACATAAAAACGTCTTATCGATGAAAGCTTGCGCGCCAGTGTGTTGCGGCCAATCTGCCGATCGAAAAGGGCGGCCAACCAACCCTGCAGATCCGCCGGGCTCAGATCCAAAAGTTCGCCACCCTGCCCCTGCGCCCAGCGCTCCAACTGGCGCAGATCTGTCAGGTAGGCCTGCCGGGTCCGCTCCGACAGCCCCTCTTCCAACCAGAGCGTGCGTTCAAAATCGTCCAGCTCGTTTGCCATCGAAGGGTCTCCAGTGCGCACCCAGGCACAAAAAAAGGGAGCATCCGCTCCCTTTTTCTAATCGGAAAAACCTGATCAGTCCAGCTTTTCCTTGATACGTGCCGCCTTGCCAGAGCGCTCGCGCAGGTAGTACAGCTTGGCCTGACGCACGTCACCGCGACGCTTGACCTTGATGCTGTCGATCAGGTTGGAGTAGGTCTGGAACGTACGCTCCACGCCCACGCCATAGGAGATCTTGCGTACGGTGAAGCTGGAGTTCAGACCGCGGTTGCGCTTGGCAATCACCACGCCTTCAAAGGCCTGCAGACGCTCACGGTTACCTTCCTTGACCTTGACGCTCACCACTACGGTATCACCCGGCGCGAACGCAGGGATGTCCTTGTTCATCTGTTCAGCTTCGATCTGGCTGATGATGGGGTTCTTGTTGCTCATGACTTGCTCCTGATTCTCGCAAAGTTCTGTAAATCAATCCGCCGGGTCGGACGTGTGAGCGCCCCACTGCCGGAGTAAAGCTTCATCTTCGGGCGTCAGCCGGGC
>RFIV01000068.1 GCA_003695085.1 Gammaproteobacteria bacterium | reverse complement strand
GTCTTGGGGGAACACGATACTGGGAGGTGCATGCTGAAGAGACGGCCAGGCTCATGAATGCCGCCCAGCCACATTTTCTGTCAACCCTGGTCGTTTCTTTTCCCCTGGGTCAGGAACGCATTCGGTCGCATTTTCCCGAGTTTGAATTACCTGATCAAAAAGGATTGTTCCGCGAGCTGGAGCGGTTCATTTCCGGGCTTGAACTGAAGCACACCGTGTACCGGTCGGATCACGCCTCCAATTATCTGCCGCTCAAGGGGATTCTCAATCGCGACAAGGCAGCCTTGTTGTCGGCGCTGGATACGGCCATTCATCATCCTGAGCGGCTGCACCTGCGTCAGGAGTGGGAGAGAGGCTTATGAATCAGGTGGATGCGCTGAAACGATTGTATGACCAGCTGGAAGGGCGTCGGGCCTATCCGGTAGAGCAGTGGGATCCCCCTTTTTGCGGCGATATGGATATTCGTATCGATGGAGACGGTCGCTGGTGGTATCGGGAGAACCCGATAGACCGACCTGAGCTGGTACGGCTGTTTGCAGCGATACTCAAGCGTGAAGGTCATGACTACATGCTGGTCACGCCGGTAGAGAAAGTGCGGATTCAGGTGAAGGACGTGCCCTTTGTCTTTACGCGCTACCGCATACTGGAGGATCAGGGGTTGACATGGCTGGCGCTGGAAACCGAAACCGGCGACAACGTGGTGGTCTCCGCCGAGCATCCGATTGAACTGAGACAGCGCGCAGGAGAAAGTGTCGAGCTGCCTTACGTGGAGGTCAGGAATAATTTGTGGGGCGTGCCGGGCCGGGCCTTGTATTACCGTTTGATCGAGGAGTGTCTGGTTGAGCGGGCGTTACCCGGGCAAGGACTGGTGTGGGGTGTGCAAAGCGGCGGTGAGTTCTATCCCCTGAGCCGGCAGGTCTCATCTGGTTGAAAGCCCATGGCGTAATGCAATAGGTAAGGATGTATCATCAGGCAGGCTGGAACCCGGCGGATTGTAAACTGGCAGACAAGAAAAAAGCAGGTCAATGACCTGCTTTTTTCTTTCATACCCGCCCGGGTTACATGTTGGGGTAGTTGGGGCCACCACCGCCTTCCGGCGTTGTCCACACGATGTTCTGCGTGGGATCCTTGATATCACAGGTCTTGCAGTGGACACAGTTGGCGAAGTTGATCTGGAAGCGTTTGCTGCCATCGTCGTTATCCACCACTTCATAGACGCCTGCCGGGCAGTAGCGTTGAGCGGGCTCGTCATAGCGCGGCAGATTGTGGTTGATGGGGACATCCGGGTCCTTCAGCTTCAGGTGGCAGGGCTGGTCTTCCTCGTGATACACATTGGCAAGGAAGACTGACGAGAGCTTGTCGAACGTCAGCTTGCCATCCGGCTTCGGATAGTTGATTTTGGGGCACTCGGATGCCGGCTTGAGCATCTCGTGGTCCTTGTGGGTATCGTGCAGCGTAAAGGGCAGGCTGCGACCCAGAATATTCTGTTCCAGGAATGCGATAGCCCCGCCAACCACAGTGCCGAACTTGTGCATGGCCGGCCCGAAGTTCCGGGTTTCATAAAGCTCCTTGAACAGCCAGGAGTTTTCGAACTTCTCGGTAAAGCTCGTCAGTTCGTCCTTGCCCTCGCTGCCACCTTTCAGCGCTTCGAACACCGCTTCTGCAGCCAGCATGCCGCTCTTCATGGCGGTGTGGCCACCCTTGATCTTGGTGAAGTTCAGTGTCCCCGCATCGCAGCCAAGCAGCAAGCCACCCGGGAAGGTCATCTTCGGCAGGCAGTTGTAGCCGCCCTTGGCAATCGCACGTGCGCCATAGCAGACGCGCTTGCCGCCTTCCAGGTACTTGCGCAGTTCAGGATGGAGCTTGACGCGCTGGAACTCGTCGAACGGGCTCAGATGGGGGTTGCTGTAGTTCAGGTCGGTAATCAGCCCTACCACGACCTGATTGTCCTCCATGTGATAGAGGAATCCACCACCGGAAGACTTGCTTTCAGTCAGCGGCCAGCCTGAAAAATGCACGACCTTGCCCGGTTCGTGAATTTCTGCCGGCACATCCCACAGCTCCTTGATGCCGATGGCATAGTGCTGAGGATCCTTCCCGGCGTCCAGCTTGAACTTCTCGATCAGCTGCTTCCCCAGGTGTCCGCGTGCGCCTTCGCAGAAGAGGGTGTACTTGGCGTGCAGTTCCATGCCGGGCGTAAAGCTGTCCTTGGGCTGACCGTTCTTGTCGAGGCCCATGTCGCCGGTGAGGACGCCCTTGACGCTGCCATCTTCGTGATAAAGGATTTCCGCAGCGGGAAAGCCCGGGTAGATTTCTGCGCCCAGTGCTTCCGCCTGCTCGGCCAGCCAGCGGCAGAGATTGCCCATGCTGATGACATAGTTACCGTGGTTGTGCATGTTGCGCGGCACAAATGCATTGGGCACCCTGACGGCACTCTGTTCGCTCTTCAGAACAAACACATCGTCTTCTTTCACCGGGGTGTTCAGCGGAGCACCCTTGTCTTTCCAGTCCGGGATCAGCTCATTCAGGGCGGTCGGTTCAAGGACGGTGCCGGCAAGTATATGTGCGCCGACTTCGGAGCCTTTCTCGACAACACATACAGTCAGCTCCTGTTCTGCTTCCTGTGCCTGCTGCAGCAGTTTGATCGCGGCGGACAGACCGGCTGGACCTGCGCCGACGATGACAACGTCAAACTCCATAGCTTCACGTTCCACGACTCGTCTCCTCTGCTTGTACTTCTGGGTATCGGGGCAAGACTGGTTCAACGCCACGCCACAGGCATCGGACAGGCCGGCACATCAGACCAAGTCTTTGATTAAGTGTACAATACACACTTCACAGCTTCCCATAGCATACCCGATTTTAGCTCTCAAACAAACGTTTGTTTGAATTTTGCGGGCGATTTGTGTCTAATGGCTCCGGAAGGGGAAAACTCGTCTGGTTTGACGCCCCTCAAGTTTTGCCGGTTTAGCTACGATGGTGCCCGGCAAGGCGGTTGACCTGTGTGGCTGATGGCCTCATTATTGGGGCGCGAACGTCACGTAGTCGTAATAAAAATGGGTGCAGGGCCGCGCCTGAAGCCCCTGCATGCACATGAACCCATCGCTGAAAAATACGAGGAATCTATGAAGGTTCTGGTCGCTGTTAAACGAGTTATTGATTACAACGTCAAGGTGCGTGTCAAGCCTGACAACTCCGGAGTGGATCTGGCCAACGTCAAGATGGCCATGAACCCGTTTGACGAAATTGCTGTTGAAGAGGCCGTTCGTCTGAAGGAAAAAGGCATCGCGACTGAAATCGTTGTGGTATCCATTGGGCCGAAGGCTGCGCAGGAGCAGATCCGCACAGCGCTGGCACTGGGTGCAGATCGTGGCATCCTGATCGAGACAGATGAAGAAGTGCAGTCTCTGGACGCTGCCAAGCTGCTCAAGGGCGTGGTGGAAAAAGAGGCGCCTCAGCTGATTCTCCTCGGCAAGCAATCCATCGATACTGACAACAACCAGACCGGCCAGATGTTGGCGGGGCTTCTTGGCTGTGGTCAGGGCACCTTTGCATCACGCGTGGATGTGGAAGGTGACAGTGTCGTGGTCGAGCGTGAGATCGATGGCGGCCTGATGGACATCAAGCTGAAGTTGCCGGCTGTCATCACGGCTGACCTGCGTCTGAACGAGCCGCGTTATGCATCGCTGCCCAACATCATGAAGGCCAAGAAGAAGCCGCTGGAAACTCTGAGCGTCGGTGATCTGGGTGTTGAGCTCAAGCCTCGCCTCAAGACACTGAAAGTCGAAGAGCCGCCCAAGCGTCAGGCAGGTATCAAGGTGAGCAGCGTGGATGAGCTGGTCGAGAAACTCAAGAACGAAGCGAAGGTGATCTAAGATGAGCGTCCTTGTAGTTGCAGATCATGACAATCAGAATCTGAAGCCGGTTACCCTGAATGTTCTGGGGGCTGCAAAGCAACTGGGTGGCGACATCGTTGTTCTGGTCGCTGGTGAAGGCTGTGGCGCAGTGGCCGAGCAGGCTGCGAAGGCTGAAGGTGTCAGCAAGGTGCTGGTCGCCGACAACGCTGCCTATGGTCACCACCTCGCAGAGAACGTGGCTGCACTGATTGCAGAAATCGCTTCGGATTATTCTCACATTCTGGCAGCCGCCAATACCACGGGCAAGGATATCCTGCCGCGTGCCGCAGCACTGCTGGATGTGGCACAAGTGTCCGACATCATTCGCGTTGAATCGGCAGATACCTTCGTACGTCCGTTCTACGCGGGTAATGCGATCGCTACTGTTCAGTCGTCAGACCCGATCAAGGTCATCACGGTTCGCGGCACAGGATTTGATGCCGTTGCAGCCGAAGGCGGCAGTGCAGCGGTAGAATCCCTGGATATCGTCAAGGATGCAGGCCTGTCCGAGTTCGTCAAGGAAGAGCTGGCGAAGTCAGATCGTCCGGAGCTGACCAGTGCCCGCGTGGTGGTCTCCGGTGGGCGCGGCATGCAGAATGGCGAAAACTTCAAGATGCTGTACGAACTGGCTGACAAGCTGGGTGCGGCAGTGGGTGCATCACGCGCGGCGGTCGATGCCGGCTTCGTTCCCAACGACATGCAGGTCGGCCAGACCGGCAAGATCGTTGCACCGGAGCTGTATATTGCCGTTGGTATCTCGGGGGCCATTCAGCATCTGGCAGGTATGAGCGACAGTAAGGTCATCGTCGCCATCAACAAGGACGAAGACGCTCCGATTTTCCAGGTGGCGGATTACGGCCTGGTGGCAGACCTGTTCGAAGCGGTGCCGGAGCTGATCAGCAAGCTCTGATGCGAAGCTCGCAAGCACGTAAAGGGGAAGGTGCGGCCTTCCCCTTTTCGTTCTGAAAGTCGGGATTACGCGTGAATGAAAGTCCGGAGCTATCACCACGGTGACTTGAAACAGGCATTGATTGAAGCCGCATTGGATCTGCTCAGGGAGCAGGGCGTCAGTGGCCTTTCTTTGAGAGCCATCGCGGCACGCGCGAAAGTTTCGCACATGGCACCCTACAGCCATTTTCGCAACAAGAAGGAGTTGGTGCAGGCTGTTGCGGCCGCCGGATTTGACGAGTTGACCCGTCGATTGATCGAATTGAGAAAGGTGTACGTCGAACCGGGCGAGCGGGTTCTCAATTATGGTGTGGCCTATGTGCAGTTTGCGGTGGAAAATCCCGATCTGTATCGCCTGATGCTCAGCCAGTCCGATCTCGGGGGGCAGCGGGCAAGCCAGGAAAGGGGTAGCCGGGAAGGCTTTCAGATTTCACCCAGACTGGAATCCAGTTCGCGCAGGCCTTTCGAACTGTTGCGGGACGAGTTTGCCCGGTCCGGTGGCGATCCCCTCCGTGTCACGGCCCGGGCGGCCACGGCCTGGTCCATGGTGCACGGTATGGCAGCCTTGATGATTGATGGTCATCTGGAGTTGCCGGAGGGGATGTCAGTTCGGGAGCTGTTCATCATGGCTGTATCACCAGCCATGATGAAGGTATGAGCGGCGGCTACATTATATCAATCTCAATGTCGCTCACCGGGAAAGCTACGCACGCATGAATCCAGCCAAACTTCCGGTCAGATTTTCGAATCCGGCTGGCCGGTGGGTTGAACACCTCACCTGATATCAGCTTGACGCGGCACAGACTGCATTCTCCCGAGCGGCAGGCATTCTCCGCGCCAAAACCATTGCGCTCCAGGCTGTTGAGCAAGGGCTCTCCTGCCAGAGCATTGAAACTGCCTTGCCCACGAACTGTGACGGTGACCTGATGGTCGGACGATATACCCTCCGGCCAACCCGCCATGGCCTCTGGATGCTTCGGCGGCCCATTGACTTCCACCATGATCTGGCTGCGCGGTACTCCCAGCCCTTCCAGACACGCCTGGGCGTTCTCATTGAAGGGCGTCGGGCCACACAGGAAGTAGCGCTTGTTCTTCGGTTGGTCAATCAGTTCGGCGAGCCTTTCAGGTGTCAGCCGTCCGGTCAGACCGGAATAGCCAGGGTCCGGACGTGTAATGATTTCAGTCAGTTCGATATTGTCATGGCGCCGGGCCAGTGAGCGCATTTGCTCCTGAAAGATGACGTCCGAGGCGTAACTGTTGCTGTAGATAATCTGAAGGTGAATGGGGCGCGCGTGGTCGATAATATCCAGCGCCAGGCTTCGGGCCGGTGCAATGCCTGAACCACCTGCCAGAAACACCAACTCCTGTCCGTGGAAAAGAGGGTTGTAATGGAAGGTTCCCATGGGCCCGGTTGAGGTGAGGCGATCGCCCACTTGTACACGGTCCAGGAGAAAGTGGCTGACGAAGCCCCCGGCTGCACGCTTGACCGTCAGATCATAGAAATTGCGCTCGGCCGGTGAGGAGGAGATTGCATAGGGGCGTGCGGTTTCGACACCATCAATGTTGACGAACAGATTGACGTATTGCCCGGCCTGAAACGGAGGCAGTTCCTGATCCTCTGCGACCATGCGAAACGTTTTGGTGGTGGGCGTGTCTTCAAGGATCTGATTTACCCTGAGTTTCAGGCGCTTGGGATGCAGGCGATTGATGGTGGCCGGTACACGGCCCTTTTCTTCCGAAAGATCCGATCCCTCCGCCTCCAGTTGGCGCTTCAATGCCTCGGCTTCGACATATCCGACGATGTTGCGGAATGCAGTGCGATGGGTATCAGACATGGGCGGCCTCCTTTTGCTGAGCCTTGAGTTTGCGAAGAATGGTTTTGGCTGTGGCGTGTCCGGCCATGTAAGTGGGCTGAAAGCCGCCCTGTGCGGTCCAGCTCCCGGCTGAAAACAGCCCATCGATGCCCTTGAGCGGGTCACGAAAGAGCGGGCCGTCCTGAATGTTCTGCCTGAAGCCGTAGATCGCACCATCCGGTGTGTTCAGGTAGCGCATCATGCTCAGGGGAGTGGCCACTTCCGCTTTTTCGATATGCGCACGTATCCCGGGATAGGCCTTCTCGATCAGGTCGATCAGTTGGCCACCGAAACGGTATTTGGTGTCAGCATAGGCTTCAGGGGGGACGGACGCCCAGGCATCTCCGTACTGGAGGGCCACCAGTGTGACCACGGACTTGCCAGCCGGTGCCAGGTCTTCGTCTATGAAGTTGTAACAGGTGACCATGCCCCATTCCGGAGGCGACAGGGTGTGGAGCCGGGCTTCATCAATGTCGGCATTATCGCTGCTCATCACGAAAGTGGATGCGGTGGTGATCCCGATCTCCTCCGGCAGGCAATCCAGCCCCAGATACACGCATACGGCCGAGACCCCCTTTCGACGTGAACGAAAGTCCTGGCGGACGCTTTCAGGCGTGGGGGTATCCAGCAGGTCGTAGTAAGTCACCAGTGGACTGGCATTGGAAACAACATAGTCACAGGAGACTTCCTCGCCGTTTTCCAGCCTGACGCCGGTGACACGGCTGCCTTGCGTAAGAATTCTGCTGGCGCCACAGTTGAACCGCACGGTTCCACCTGCCTCTTCAAAGGATTCGATAAAGGCACTGGAGACAGATTGTGAGCCCCCCTTGAAGTGCCAGGGCTTGAAGGTGCAGTACGCAAACAGAATGCCGATGAATTCCGCAAACACCAGCTCTTTGGTGGGAACGCCCGCGTAGCTCCAGTAGGGCGCAATGGCATTGATCAGTGCCGGGGTATGGATGAATTCGGCCAGGACTTCATCCGTCGGGCGCAGGCCCCAGGCCTTGAAGTTCGGACACTGGCTGTCGAGCAATTCAGGGTTGTTGGTTTTACGCACGACCGGCAGCCCCATGTAATACTCCATGGCCACCTTGCTGCCGAGGTCGAAGAACTGCCGGATATTATCGGCTTCATCCGGGAAGGTTTCCGAAAGCCGCTTTTGAATGCCCGTCCAGCTTGCCGGAAGTGTTATGTCCTGCCTGCCGGGTACGATGAGGCGATACAGCTCATGTTCCTGAACCAGCTCAACTTTGTCCAGCACGCCGAGATCACTGAACAGCTTGCGCATGATAAAGGGGCGATCCTCCGGTCCGATACCACTGAGCTGGTGGAGGGCCACTTCGAACTCGAACTCGCCTCGGACGAAGGAGGTCGCACAGCCTCCCGGAATATTGTGCCGCTCGAGCAACAATGTGTTGCAGCCGTTACGTTGCAACGTGGTCGCAGCGGTGAGACCGCCGTTACCGGCACCGATTACCACGGCGTCAAAATGTGTCATGGTGGGCTCCGTTTCAAAGTATACATTGTAAAGATAGAGGCGAAAAAAACGCCGGGAGTTATCCTAGCGTTTTTATGTAAGCATTGTAAACATTAATTGAGCCCGAGGGCCTCTGCAATGCGGAATGCGGTCGGTTCAGGTCTGCAGTGCTTCCAGGTTCCGGAACAGGTTCAACGATTCCGGATTGGCCAGGGCATCTGTATTGCCCACCGG
>RFIV01000067.1 GCA_003695085.1 Gammaproteobacteria bacterium | reverse complement strand
GGCTGCGCCGGCTGGACGATGGCATGGATCAGTGGATTCAGTTGCGCGCGCAGCCCATTCACGACCTCCACAAACCGGATGCTCCGCCGCACTATGAAATCCTCATGGCTGTTCAGGATGATAGCGGTCACTTTGTCAGTCCGGCGACCCTGATTGAGGTGGCCGAGCGTTACCATCGCATGACCGACGTGGACAAGTGGGTCTTCCGTCGCGTCATGGACTGGATGGAGCAGAATCCCGAAGTCATCCAGGCGATCCATGGTCTGTCCATCAACCTCTCGGGCAATACCATCAGCGAGCCGGCGGCTCTGGATGAAATTCTCAATGACCTGACACGCCGCCGGGTGGATCGCTCCCGGGTGTGCTTTGAAATTACGGAAACCGCCGCTGTCCGGGATCTGGGGGCGGCAGTCAGCTTCATCCGGGATGTTCGGCAACTGGGGTGCAAAGTATCACTGGACGATTTCGGCACAGGCATGTCGTCCTACGCCTATTTGCAGGAACTGCCTGTCGATTATGTGAAGATCGACGGTATTTTCATCCGCAACCTGAAGGACAATGTAAAGGATCAGGCCTTGGTGCGCAGCATTGCCGAAATGGCGCAATTGCTGGGCATGAAAACCATCGCCGAGTATGTCGAGGATGAGCATACGGAAGAATTTCTGCGGCTGCTGGGCGTCGGCTATGGCCAGGGGTATCACTATGGCCGGCCTGCTATACTGAACGAACTGGCCGGGCAGATTATGGCTCGCCAAGAACTGGAAGGTAACTGAATCATGCGCAGGTGGATAACCGGGTGGTTTGTATTGCTGCTCAGCTTCAATGCAATGGCCGAGGCTCTGGCCCCGGAGTTCGAGGTCGATCGGCTGATGCTGGCGCTGGAGGAGCATCTCGAAGCAGGCAACTGGCAGGCGGCTGAGGCCGATGTTCGCAGGCTGGAAGCCCTGAAGCCCGAAAAACCGCCGGCTTTCAATTATTTGCGGGCCAAGGTCGCCCTTAAGAAGGGGGATACGGAATCTGCCCGGAACAGCTTGATCACCTATGTCAATGCAGCGGGCCGGGAAGGGCAGTACTACCGTGAGGCCCTGCGGCTGATCAATGAGCTGGATGAGCGGACGCCCCGGACCCGGTCCTCGGCGGAGGCTTCATCGACAACCCCTGCCCGCCCGGTGCAACTTCCGGCGCCGGAGCAGACAGAGACCCGGGCATGGCTGGCGCGACTGCAGGAACTGTATCTGAAAAAAGACCCGGTGGATGCCCTGGTGGAACATGCCAATGCCCTGCTGGCGGCATCCCCGGTTCTGCCCGGACGGCTGCGTCACCTGGATCGACGGGAAGGCATCGAATATCGCCTGGATGTTTCGGAAGACCGTGGAGAAATCCGGGTTCGTCGCAGCGATTACACTCAGACACCGGCGCGCCATGAGATCGAGGCTCTTTCGGTTTTTGGCGTGGACCCGTACCTGGACGCCGGGTGCAGTGACCGGACGCGGCGGTGCTGGATCTGGCATCCGGTTCATGCGGATCAGGTCTGGCTGGAAATCGGCCGCGGCGGTGAGCCGCTCAGCGAGCTTCAGCGCACCCTAAGCGAGCTCATCCGGCAACTGCAGTCCCGCGGGCGTGGCCAGGCGGGGTAGGGTCAGGCAGAAGGTGCTGCCTTGCCCCGCTGAGGACGTGACGCTGATCTGGCCTTCATGGCGCTCGGCCACCACGGCCACAAATCGCAGCCCCAGCCCCGCCCCCGGTACACGCCCCGCTTCACTTTCACGCGTGCGCTGAAAGCGCCTGAACAGCCGTGCCTGTTCATTCGGGGGAATACCGGGCCCCTGATCGATGACCTCAATCTGAACCTGGTCACCCTTGAGCGACACATTCACCCGTACCGTGCTTCCTGAGGGTGAAAACTTGACGGCATTGCTGAGCAGATTGATCAGTGCGCGTTCAAGCAGGTCGGCATTGCCCTGTACCCAGAGCTCCGGATCATCCGCGTTTTCTTCCAGCACCAGTTGCACGTCTTGCTGGCGTGCGACGGGACTCATGGCATCCAGCGCATTATCAATGATATCTGTCAGCGCACAGGGATAACGCTGCAACTGGTCGGATGCTTCGACGCGAGCCAGTTGCAGGAACTGATCAGCCAGATCAAGGCTCTTGCGCGTCAACTGTCTCAGGTGGCGGAGTTGCGACTGGTGGCGGCTGTCCACCACGGCCTCGATTGACTCCAGCAGCGCCAGCTGAGAGGCCAGGGGCGCGCGCAGGTCGTGCGAAATGAAGTGGATGGTTTCCAAGCGGTTTTGCTGCGCTTCGTGAAGGTGCGTGATATCCGAGAAGTTGATGACCACGCCCTCCAGATCGAGCGCCGACAGGTTCAGGGGCGACAACTGAACCAGGACCGCCCGGTTTCCAAGCACGACCTCGCGTTCGGCCGGCTGCCCCTGAACCAATGCCGCGCGGAGGAGGTTCAGCCAGGTCTGGGTGCTCACGCTATCGGACACCGGCAGCGCATGGGCGACCGACGCACCCGGGGGGATATCATCGCGCAGCCATTGGGCGCTCTTGGTATTCATGTACAGGGCGCGTCCCAGTGTGTCCGTAACAAGAATGCCGTCGGGCATCCCGGCAATCATGTCGCCGATGAATTGTCGCATTTGCTGCATGGCGTCAATGGCCTGGCGTACGCGGGCTATACGGTCCTCCAGTACTTCACCCGTGTGAGCTTGTGTGCTGTCGATGACGGGTCGGAGGGCCCGCTCGAGATGCCGGGCTTGCAAGGCCAGCCGGTGTGTGTTGTCCTCCGAATCAAAGGTCAGTTCCAGCCAGGTATCTGTCTGATCCGGCAAGCGCACCCGCAGCTGGTGAGGGGCGGGCTGTGACACAAGTGGGGCGTCCGGGGGCGCAGGCGTCAGTCGCCAATGACGAGGTGACAGGAGTTCGACGACCGCCTGGGCCCAGCTGCCCGGTGTATCCGGCTGGCGCAGATGGGTGAACACCGGCTGTGTGGCAAGCCGCCTGATCTCGGTGGCCAGATAGGCATTCAGGCGGATCAGGCGTCGCCAACTCCAGAGCGGATACGCGAGCAGCACCACGAGCAGCGTATTTGCCGGCGCAATCCAGACGTTCCCCAGTCGCACGCCCAAAACCGTTGACAGGAGTACACCGGCGGACAGCGCCAACGTCAGGGGGAGGTTGTATATGGGCGGTACGCGCGGGAAGATCAGGACGGCGGCAAGAATCCAGCAAAGACCCAGCGCTGCATTCCATCGTGTATCCAGCGGGCGGATCAACCGTTTGTGAATCCAGGCTTCATATACGTTCGCCTGAATTTCGACCCCTGGCATGGGGGCACCTTCCTGGGAGACCGGGGTGGCCAGCACATCCCCCAGTCCCGGAGCGGTAGCGCCCACAAAGACTGTCTTGCCATTGAAATAGTGTTCAGGGAGCAGCCCCTGAAGCACATCCGATGCCGACACGGTCGGAATGCTGCCGGTCGGGCCGATGAATGGAATCAGGCGGTAGTCCTCGGCGCGGGCCATGAGTGCCTGGGGAAGGTCTCTGCCGGGACGGGCAGGCAAGGGATAACCGGCATGTTGGGCCGCGGCAAGTGCGAGCGCAGGCCACCAGGGTTCCGGGACGCCGTGAAACAGGGCCAGACCGCGCGCGATACCATCCGTATCGGTCTGTATGTGTGCATGGCCGAGTCCGGCGGCTGCCCGGGCGAAGATTCCGACCGGTAACCATTCACGCATGGGGGTAGTCTGGTCGGCCTGATTCACATACAGTGGCAGGATCACATCCTGACCCTCTGCCATGGCCTCTGCGAGCGCGGTATCGTTCGCGGGATCGGATGGCTCGGTGTAGAGCACATCCAGCACAATACGCTCGGCGCCATGCGCCCTCAGGGCCCGCACAAGTTGTGCCTGGGTCTGGCGAGGCCAGGGCCAGCGCCCCACCTGAGCCAGACTCCGCTCGTCCACGGCCACGATCAGGGCATCAGTCGCTGGCCGGGCGCCCCAGAGCGGGTGCAATGCATCCCATACCAGGCCGTTCAGGCGGCTGGCTGCGTGGCTCCAGATAAGGACGGCGTAGACAACCAGCAGCGCCAACAGCAACACATAGCGTTCCTGAACGGGAAGTTGTGGCTTGTGTGGATGGGGCATGGAACGGCTCAACTGGCTTCGGGCGGAACACGGATCCGAACCGGCTCGCTCAGCGCCTCGTCGGCATAGTCTGATCCCCGGGCACGTACCCGGGCGTAGAACACTTCATTCAGGGGCAGCCGCAGGCTTGCATAGGGCTGCGACAATTCATCCTGACGCACGATGTGGCGAAACAGCTCGTCCCGGGCCAGCTCCAGAACATAGCCGGAAGCGCCCTGAACCTTGCGCCAGAAAAGCTTGACCGTATCTTCGAAGTAGTTGACAGCAATGATGCGGGGGGCGGGCAGAGCACGGATGAGGGTCAGATCGCGGGCCTCGGAGATTGCGACGGCGTCTTCACCGGCGAGCGTGACGACGCGCCAGTAATAGCGACCGGCCGGAATGTCCGGCGGCCGGGCCTGACTGTCCAGGGCGAAGGGCGTGGTGGCCACGACCTCTCTGAATTCAGGGTCGCGCGCCAGCTCGAGTGAGGCCAGCAGGCCGGGTTCAGGCACCTCCCACTGAAATACCGGCAGTACGTCCCGGAAGGTGGCACTGGCCTGTGGCGCCACCAGGTTGGCTGGTGCCGCAGCACGCCGGACTTCAAATACGGCCCTGATTGGCAGTCCCTCGATCTCCTGGCTGTCCAGCGCCCGGACTTCCAGAATGTAGCGACCGTTGGGCAGATCTTCGATACGTGCCCTGGCGGTGCGCAGGCGGGCATCGTAATGCAGGGTCCCGGTCTCGTCATCGGCAATGATCACAGCCCGGTACGCACGCGCACCGGCCACGGCTGTCCAGCTCAGCTCCACGGGCAAACTGTCGAATACCGGCGGGATATCCGCCCTGGGAGCCGGCAGCAATGTAAACGTGGAGGCCCCGGATTGCCCCACAGTCATGCCGTTACCGGCCGGAACCTGGTGAGTGACGCCATTCGCTGTCAGCTGCACAACACCTTCTTCGACCGCCAGCTGTGTCTGACCCCGGGTCTGGGCCAGGCGAAAATCCGTGCCTCGCACGGCGGCGACTGCATTGGGTGTGGCTATCTCGTACCGGCCTCCGGGCTGGCCCAATGGCGTGACCTGGCTGCGCGTACGCCCCTTGTTCAGGCGTAAGCGGGTGTCGACCATGCCTGTGTTGGCGAATGTGCTGAGCGTATTGAAGATGACAGAACTGTTGGCCTCCAGTTCCAGTCTGGAACTGTCAGCAAAGCGAATTTCGACCCGCCCGCTGCCCACACGGACCTCATCACCGACGCCGATTTTCTGATCCGGTACCAGGCGGATGAACCGGTTCTGGCCGCTTGGTCGCAGCCACGCCTCGCCCGAGATCTTGCCAGCTACCGCCGGTGCGGGTTGACGGCGCAGCCACTTGAGCGGGATGCTCAGTCGCTTGCCGGCTTTCAGGGCTTCACGTCGCTGAAGATTGTTGTGCAGGGCCAGTTCATGCCAGCCGATGCCGGGCGCCAGAAAGCGTTCGGCGAGTTTGGGCAGGGTATCGCCCGGTCGTGTCACGTACACCCAGTCCTGGGCCAGCGCCTGAAGCGTCATCAGGCACCAGAGAACGAGCAGGGTGGCTGCCCGCTCAATCACTTTCCGCATGCGCATCCTCCAGACGATAGCCATGCTGATAGATGGTCTTGATTCTGAAGCCGTTTTCCGGCTTGATACCCAACTTGCGGCGCAGCCGGCTCATGTGGGTGTCCACGGTCCGTGTGTTGATGTTGCTGGTCACGCCCCAGATGCGCTCCAGCAGATACTTGCGAGACAGCAGCCGCCCCTTGTTCTCGAACAGAAACAACGTCAGGTCGAAGTCCTTGTCCGTCAACGCGAGATCTTCGCCATGCAACTGGATACGACGCTGTCGGCGGTAAATGGTGAAGGGGCCAAAAGTCAGGACATCATCTTCAGGGCCTGTCTGTGTTTGCCGTCTCACCAGTGCCCGAATACGCGCTTTCAGCTCTGCAGCCCGCGGCGGTTTGACCATGTAGTCATCCGCGCCGGCGTCGAGCGCCGTGACAATGTCCGCTTCCGCTTCGCGCTGTGTCAGGAACAGCACCGGAATGGGCCACTCCAGGCGTTTGCGCAGCTCTCGCAGAACCGTCACGCCGTCCTCATCCGGCAATTGCCAGTCCATGATGAGCAGGTCATAACTGTCATGGGTGACGGCGCCCATGAAGGCGCTGCCGGTTTCAAAGGTATCGCACGAATGTCCGTCTTCTTCCAGCAGTTGCACAACATGTCCGGCCTGAACCGGGTCATCTTCCAGAAGTGCAATGTTCATGGTGCGGCGTCCTCATCACTTTTTATTCTGATGATATGCAACTATTCTGACACAGGGCATCATTCAATACTAATTCAGGCTGTTACGGAACGTCACAGGGCGTACAGCTTTTTCCTTTTTCGTGCCGGCCAGCGTACAATACGCTTCATCGAGAAGTCGGGAGCAGTGTCCATGCGCATTCAGCAGGCAATCCAGAACACGCTGAAGCAACACTTTGACGTGACCCATCTGGAAGTGATCAACGAAAGTGACCGGCATAACGTACCGCCCGGTTCGGAGAGTCATTTCAAGGTTGTGATCGTGTCCGGTGACTTCGAGGGCAAACGGCAGGTACAACGTCATCAGGCCGTTTACCGCCAGCTTGCCGGGTTGCTTGACGGCACCGTGCATGCGTTGGCGCTGCATACCTACACACCGCAGGAGTGGCTGGAGCTGGGGCATGCCCCTGCATCGCCGGACTGCATGGGCGGTGGCAAAAAAAAAGAGATATCGAAGTGAGCCAGTTTTTTCAGATTCATCCGGAAAATCCGCAGCCAAGACTGATCCGACAGGCGGCTGAAATTGTGCGTGGCGGTGGCGTCATCGTATATCCGACGGACTCGGGCTACGCGTTGGGCTGTGGCATAGGCGAAAAGAAAGCCACCGATCGAATCAAGGCCATCCGGAGGCTGGACGACAAGCACAACTTCACGTTGATGCTGAACGACTTTTCGGATATCGCTACCTACGCCAAGATGGACAATCAGCATTTCCGGCTGATCAAGGCGCATACGCCAGGCCCCTATACCTTTATCCTGCGGGCCACTTCGGAAGTCCCGCGTCGACTGCTGCATCCCAAGCGGCGTCAGATAGGTATTCGTGTGCCTGACAACGCCATCGCTCAGGCGCTGATTTCGGAGGTGGGCGAGCCGCTGATGAGCACGACGCTGATCCTGCCGGGGGATGAGCTGCCCCTCACGGACCCCTATGATATCCGTGAAACCCTTGAGCATCAGGTGGATCTGGTCATCGACGGGGGCTTCTGTGGCATGGAGCCGACAACGGTCATCAGTCTGACAGAAGATGTGCCCGAGGTATTGCGCCAGGGGGCGGGAGACGCCTCGGCGTTCGTAGCGTGAAGGCGGCCTGAAGTGCGATCAGGCCGCGGTCTCGGTGTTCGCCTGTACCGGAGATCGCAGTTGCTCGAAGCGGCGGGCCAGTTCGCTCAGTCCCACCGGTCCCTCGGGTTGTTCGAGCACCTTTCCGAATACCTGGTTGGTAGTGCCGTAGGCTGACTGCAGGCGCACCACGTTTTGAAGCGTATCCAGCGCAGGCTTGCCCTTCCAGACCGTGTTCAGCGTCGAGACAAATGCCGGATCACGGTTGAGGTCTGACTCGATGGCTGCCCGTATGGATGGGTCGATGGCCGCATCCAGCTGCACGCGATCATCAACCGGGCGGACGTTGAGGTCCGTTCCCTCGGGCAAACGATACTCGGCAACCTTCTGCCGCAGAACACGTTGCAGGCTGGCAATGGCTTGCCCGATTTCGTGCTGCCAGGCCTTGACTGTCTGTTCAGGTTTCGGACGCGGCATCAGCCCCTCCAGTTGCGACAGGCGTACCGGTGTATCGGCATCGTCCTGCACAACCGGACCGCCCGCCGGTGTCCGTTCAGCCTGCGCGACGGGAGACTGGGTTTCCTTCAGCTGCTGATAGGCGTGGTAGCCCTTGTTGATCAGTGTCTGAATCAGGCTCACAGTTCACCTCTTGTCCATGCTCATCGGTCTTGCTGCAATGATCATGCCCGGGTGCGTTCTTGCGTCGCTTCATATAGACTGCCCGGATCAGGAAGGAGGTGCCCGTGCAGACCATTCTCTGGCATGACTATGAAACTTTTGGCAAGGATCCCCGACGGGATCGGCCGGCCCAGTTTGCCGCTCAGCGGACGGATACGGATCTCAACCCGATCGGGGATCCCCTGATTCTTTACTGCAAGCCGGCAGATGATGTGCTGCCCTCGCCGGAGGCCTGCCTCATTACCGGCATTACCCCCCAAAAGGCATTGAGTGAAGGGCTGGTGGAAGATCAGTTCATTGCACGCATTGACGAGGCCTTTCGGGAACCGGAAACCTGCGGTGCGGGCTACAACAATATTCGCTTCGATGACGAGGTGACGCGCTTCACGCTGTATCGCAATCTGTATGACCCCTATGCGCGGGAATGGCAGAACGGTAACAGCCGCTGGGATCTCATCGATGTGCTGAGGCTGGCCTGGGCCATCCGGCCTGACGGAATTGACTGGCCGGTGGTCGACGGGCGCCCCAGTTTTCGGCTCGAGGATCTGACGACTGCCAATGGTATCGCTCACGAGGCTGCGCATGACGCCCTGTCCGATGTGAACGCGACCATTGCCATGGCACGCCTGCTCAAGGCAAGGCAACCCCGCCTGTATGACTGGGTGTTTGACCACCGCTTCAAGGCTGCCCTCAAGGCCCTTGTGGATCTGGATCAGCGTAAGCCGCTTTTTCACGTGTCGGGCATGTATGGTGCCGACCAGGGCTACTGCGCCATGGTATTGCCGCTCATGTGGCATCCGGTCAATGCGAATGGCCTGATTGTCTGGGACTTGCGGCAGCCGCTCTCCATGCTCGAGGGGCTGGATGCCGACGCCGTGCGCCACCAGCTCTATACGAAATCGGAAACGCTGGAGGAGGAGGGGTTGAGCCGCCTGCCGCTCAAGGTGGTGCACCTTAACAAAAGCCCGGTGCTGGCACCATCAACGGTCGTGCGCGGAACGGACCCCGAGCGGCTCAAGCGGTTTGGGATGGAGGGAGACCGGTTGCGCGCGCATCTGGCCGAGGCGCGTGCACAGGTCGATGCCGTGCTGCCGGTGATCGAAGCCGTTTTTCGGGAGACTCCGGAGGAGACCGAAACCGATGCCGATACCGGATTGTACGGCGGATTCTGGCCGGATGAAGACAAGAAGCTCATGGCGGAAGTGCACAGGCAGCCACCGGAATTCCTCGGAGAGCTGGACATCGAGTTCCAGGATCCCCGGTTGAACACGCTGTTCTTTCGTTTTCGCGCTCGGAACTATCCCGAGTCGCTCAGTTCGGAGGAGCGGGATCGCTGGGAGCGCTATCGTTACCACAAACTCACGGAAAATCCGGATCCCCTGAGGACCTTCGAGGGCTATTTTGCAGAACTCGAGCGCCGGCTGGCCGACCCCGGGCTATCCACCCGGGATCGGGATATTCTGGAAGCACTGGTCTACTACGGTCAGTCCATTCTTCCCGCTGTCTGAACGGGCGGTCAGGGATTGAACCAGGTTGCCTGAGCTTGCCAGGCCGGCTTGGGCGGTAACGCCTGCGCGTCTGCGGGCAACCAGGCCGGCTCGTCTGCATGCCGGGTCGTGAACACCAGCGCGGCGGGCTGCTCAACCAGCGCACGCCGGTATGCTTCGATAACCTCCTCCCGGGAAAGTGCCTGCACGGCAGCGATCAGCTTGTCCCTGGAGTCGAACGCCGTGTTGCCACGATCAATCTCTGTCCAATAGCGGTCTGCCCGCTGTTCCAGGCGCTTTTCCGGCTCGCTCAGACGTGTCACCAGCGCCTGCTTGTGCAACGCGAAGGCGTCCGGTTCCATGTTCGTCAGGGTGCTCAGGTAGTCAGACAGGAAAGTACGTGTGGCCTCGTGCAACCGGGTTCCGTTCGCCTTGGGTGACTGAACGATGAACGCCAGCCCCGGCACCTCCAGCATGGGGTAGGGTGAGGCAAACACGATATAGCCAAGCTGCTGCTCAGTGCGCAGGCGCTCGTAATAGGCGGGCGCAATGATCTGTCCGATCAGGCTGAACAGCGCGCGATCGCGCCAGTCACGCGAATCACCCTGCACATAAAACAGGTAGCCCGTATCCGGGTGGGTCACGACCTTCTGGGCTGCAAAAACCTGCCCGGGCAGATCCACCACACGGGCCCGGGGCACCTGTACCTGGCGCGCCCGGGTGGCCACAATCTGTGCCTGCACGACCCTGTTGAGCGCCCGGGCCGTCTCTTCATCCACATTGCCCAGTGCCAGCGTGACGACGTCCACCTCGCGGAAGACGTCTCGCGCGTACTGTTTCATGCTGTCCGTGGTCACCTCCCGGAGTGCGGCCAGTTGCTCCTCCGGACTCCAGTAGGGGGACATCAGCCAGTTTCGGCTGTAGTCGATCAGCTGCTCAAAGGGCTTGTTCAGCTCAAGATTGCGCAGTTGGCGCATGGCCTCTTCACGAAAGCGTGCCAGTCGTTCGGGGTCAATGCCCGGCTGGCGAAGGGTTTCTGCCACTTTCTCGAGCAACACCGATTGCTTTTCGCTGTACCCGTCGATACGCAGTGTCATTCCGCGCAGATGGCGGTACAAGCGGAAATCGAGTCCGGCCAGATGAGCGGGGTAAACATATTCGTTGAGCTGATCGCGGATCAGATCCACCAGCAACTGAGCATGCACAAAGTGGGCGGCAGAATCGTTGACCCGTGGCGAGCGCAGGCTGACATAGAAACTTGCCTTGGGGGTCTTGAATGAGACATCACGGGCCCACCAGGCTTCCAGCCCGTCCAGGTCCTTCAGTTGCTCGGGGTGCGGCATATCCGCCCCGGGCGCCCACTCCACCCGCTCGGGGATGAATTCGTTCGGAGCAGGAAGATGAATGCCGGAAACGGACTGCCCGGTTTTCGCAGTGCGCAAGCTGTCTTCCAGCGGCCGGATGCTGTAAGGCACCTGGTACCAGGGCTCCAGCCGATCCGTTTCCGCGTCGGGCGCAACCAGTATCACCAACCGGTTGTCTTCAGTGAGCGCATCCGCATAGTCCTTCAGCAGGCGGGCATCGTACATATCCATGCGATACGGGGCATAGAGAACGTCCTCGAGCGGGTACAGGTGCATGCGGCCTGCCACGCTGCTGGCAAAGTGGATCGGCTGACTGCGCTCCTGGAAACGAAAGGCAATATCCAGCAGCTTGCGCTGCTCCTCGAAACGCCATGCTTCGATGCCCTTCTGGCGGATCTGGTCGAGCAGAGCGTCTGTGGCCTCAAGCACGGAGGGATACTGCTCACGCCCTTTCGGCGTCAGCGTGATACTGATGCTGAGCAGGCTTTGTTGGCCGTCATCCATGAACACACCGGCCGACAGCCCTTCTGCCAGTCCCTGAGCCTTGAGCCAGCTCAGCAGGCTGCCTTCACCTTCATGCCCGATCAGGTTGGTCAGATAGTAGAGCGGCTTGTTCCTGTAGTGAGGGCGGGAGGACGGGAGCGGGTAAAGCAGCGTCAGTGTCCTCTTTTCCTTCTCAGGCCGCAGCTGAACCAGTTTGCCCAATTGTGCCGGTGACAGCAGCGGAGGCAGAGGCGGGCGTTCTGCTACCGGCTGCACGGGTATGGGAGAAAAGCGTTCTTTTACCCAACTCTCCAGCGTATCCAGGTCCTGGCGCCCCACGACTACCAGGCGCATGCGCTCGGCGCTGTAATGCTTGCGGTAGAAGGCCAGCAGGTCATCCCGTACCCTGGAGGTTTCCGTGTCGGCGAGTGTATCCAGATTGCCGACTGAAAAACGCGCCACGGGATGTTCCGGGTTGAGCACGGATTTGAGCACCGCATACAGGCGGCGGCCATCATCTTTCAGCTTGCTGGTGTATTCGGAGTGTACGGCGTTTTTTTCCCGCTCCACGTACTCGGGATTGAACAGAGGCGCTGTAAATTGCTGGGCGAAGCGATCCAGTGCCGGTTCCAGATAATCGGCATCCACATCGAAGAAGTAGTTCGTGTGGTCGGATGCAGTAAAGGCGTTGTGCGACCCGCCATGCTGG
>RFIV01000066.1 GCA_003695085.1 Gammaproteobacteria bacterium | reverse complement strand
TGGGTCTGGTGGTCAATCATCATGCGCTGGGGTATCGCCACAATGCCATGGTTGTTTTCAATGTACCGGATGAACAGGTTGATGAGGTGGCCCGGCGGATCTGTCAGACCGGAAAGGTGAATCTGTGTTACCGGCGCCCGCGTCGCCCCAACTGGCCCTACAACCTGTTTTGCATGTTCCATGGCCGCTCTCGCGAGGCCGTCATGGATCAGCTCGGTGATGTGATGCGCCAGACAGACATCCATCATCTGCCCCATGAGGTGCTGTTTTCAACCCGGCAGTTCAAGCAATGCGGGGGGCACTACGGCCTGACCGTTCCGCCACAGACACCCGGGGAGCGAAGCTATGAATAACCCGGCAAGCATCCCGTCGCTCACCGAGCTCGAGCGTACGCTCGTCAATCGCCTGCAACACGGTATCGACATCACGCCCCGCCCGTTCGATACGCTGGCCGAATCGCTGAACTGCACTGTCCGGGACGTGATTGAAAGTCTCAACTCATTGAAAGAAAAAGGCATTCTCATGCGCTTCGGCCCGCTTTTCAACGCCGTTCATCTGGGGGGTGAAGTCTCTCTTGTGGCCATGGCGGTACCCGAGGCACGTTTTGACGAGGTCGGCGAGGTCGTCAACAGCTACCCGGAGGTCGCCCATAACTACGCAAGGGAGCACACGCTGAACATGTGGTTTGTCGTGTCCAGCGCAAAACCCGGACGTATCGAAGCTGTCCTGGCTGATATCGAAGCCCGCACCGGCCTCAGGCCGCTGAACATGCCCAAGGAGGAAGAGTATTATGTCGGCCTGTACTTCGAAGTCTGACGCATCGCTGAGTGCAATGGATGAAGCACTCATCCAGGCTACTCAGGCCGGGCTTCCCTTGAGCGAGCGGCCATTTGAAGCGGTCGCCCGGGCATTGGGCATCACGGAAGATGAAGTCTGTGCCCGGTTTGAACGCATGCGCAGGGAAGGCGTCGTGAGGCGCATCGCCCTGGTCCCCAATCACTACAAGTTGGGGTATGTGGCCAATGGCATGTCCGTTTGGGACATCGATGACGCAGCCCTGCCCGAGATTGCCCCCAAAATCGCTGCACTGCCCGGTGTCAGTCACTGTTACAAGCGTCCCAGACACCTTCCGGACTGGCCCTACAACCTGTTTGCCATGCTGCATGGCCGGGATCGCGAGGCCGTCCTGGCTCAGAAACAGGAAATCGAAGCGCTGGTCGGGCCAGCCTGCCGCGCTTCCGACATTCTGTTTTCAACCCGAATCCTGAAAAAAACCGGTTTCCGGCTTAGCACCAAAGGAGGTGCCTGATGTTTCGCCTGACCCAATACATGGACAGCCTCATTCACCCCTCGCCGGTTCCCCCGGCCCGCAAGCCATCAGGACCCGTCGTTATCTGGAATCTGATTCGCAGGTGCAACCTGACCTGCAAGCACTGCTACTCCATTTCTGCGGATACACACTTCAAGGGAGAGCTTTCCACCGAAGAGGTCCACACAGTCATGGATGACCTGAAAGCGTTCGGTGTCCCTGTACTGATCCTCTCAGGGGGTGAGCCGCTGCTGCGCCCGGATATCTTCGATATCGCCACACGCGCCAAGGAAATGGGCTTCTACGTGGGACTGTCGAGCAACGGCACCCTCATCGATGAGTCCAATATCGAACGCATTGCCCGAACCGGCTTCGATTATGTCGGCATCAGCCTGGATGGACTGCGTGAAGCGCACGACCATTTCCGCCAGAAGCAAGGGGCCTTCGATGCCTCGCTTCATGCCGCACGGCTGTGCAAGGCTCACGGCATCAAGGTCGGGCTGCGCTTTACCCTGACACAGCTTAACTACCAGGACTTCCCGGCCCTGCTGGATCTGGTGGCCGAACACGATATCGACAAGTTTTACCTGTCTCATCTGAACTACGCCGGCCGCGGGCGACGCAACAGCAAGCACGATGCCCACATGGCCATGACGCGGGACGCCATGAATCAGCTTTTTGCACGCTGTGAATCCGAGCTCAAGTCTGGCGTTCGTCGTGATTATGTCACGGGCAACAACGATGCCGATGCCGTCTGGCTCATCAAATGGGCGGAAGCGCATTACCCGGATCAGGTCCCGGCCCTGACACAACGCCTCAAAAACTGGGGCGGCAATGCGACCGGTGAGCATATAGCCAACATTGACAACCTGGGCAATGTCCACCCCGACACATTCTGGTGGGACTATTCGCTCGGGAATGTGCGCGAAACGCCTTTCTCCGAAATCTGGCGGGATACACAGGATCCCCTGATAGCGGGTCTGCGCCAGCGCCCGAGACCGGTAGAGGGCCGCTGCCGCGTATGCCCCTACCTGGCTGTGTGCAATGGCAATACCCGTGTACGTGCCCGGCAGACATACAACAATCCGTGGGCCGAGGATCCAGCCTGCTATCTGACGGATGCAGAACTGGGTATTCAAACCCAGCCCGACGCAGTCAATTTCGCTTGAGGAGACCCGCATGAAAAGCCAGATTCCCGACCTGACACCCGGAACCGTGGCACTGGTGGGCGCGGGGCCGGGAGACCCGGATCTGCTGACCTGTGCAGCCTTGCGGCTCATGCAGCAGGCCACAGATGTCGTCTATGACCGCCTGGTCTCCGATGAAATCATGGCCCTGGTACCCGATCACGTTCAGCGGCATTATGCAGGCAAGCGCGCCCACTGCCATGCCCTGACCCAGTCTCAAACCAATACACTGTTGCTGAAGCTGGCCCGGGAAGGGCGCCGTGTCCTTCGCCTCAAGGGCGGTGATCCCTTCGTCTTCGGTCG
>RFIV01000065.1 GCA_003695085.1 Gammaproteobacteria bacterium | reverse complement strand
CCGGCGAGCTCATTGCACGCCCCATCGGCCTGGTATCGGCTGCCGTGCACGCCCCCACCTCCGGCACCGTTGTTGCCATTGAGCCCAGACCCTCGGCACACCCGTCAGGTCTGCCCGTGCCATCGATCGTCCTCCAGAGTGACGGGCAAGACGACTGGGTCGACCTGAATCCTGCCGAGGACTTTCGTGCACTGTCACGCCAGGAGATTCGTGAACGGATTCGCATGGCCGGCATTGCCGGCATGGGCGGAGCGGGTTTTCCGACCGCCGTCAAGCTGACGCCCCCGAAAGAAGACAAGGTCCAGGCACTCATCATCAATGCGGTGGAGTGCGAGCCTTACATCACGGCAGATGACATGCTCATGCGCGAGCGTGCCCGCGAGATTGTCCGCGGCATCGAAATCATGGCCCATCTGCTGGAACCGGGCGAATGCCTGATCGCGATCGAGGACAACAAGCCGGAAGCTATTGCCGCCATGAATCAGGCAGTCGCACAAACCGGCATAGAGGTCGTCGTGGTACCCACCAAGTACCCGTCCGGAGGCGAAAAGCAGCTCATCCGCATGCTGACAGGAAAGGAAGTACCGGCAGGCCGCATCCCGGCAGACATCGGGGTCATGTGCCAGAATGTCGGAACGGCGTATGCCGTCCATGAAGCGATCAGTCTGGGCAAGCCACTGATCTCGCGCATCACCACGGTGACCGGAGAGGGTGTCGCCGACCGGGGCAACTTCGAGGTCAGGATTGGCACCCCCGTGCGTGACCTGCTGGAGCACTGCGAACTGGACCCGCAACGTACCCGTCGCATCATCATGGGTGGCCCCATGATGGGCTTTACTCTCGAGCATCTGGACGCCCCGGTCACCAAGACAACCAACTGCCTGATTGCGGCCACGGAACAGGAATTTCCGGATCCGCCGGCGCCTCAGCCCTGTATTCGTTGCGGTTTCTGTGCGGAGGTCTGCCCTGCTGAACTCCTGCCCCAGCAGCTGTTTTTCTTCTCCCAGGCCAACAACATGGAAATGGCCGAACGTTATAACCTGATGGACTGTATCGAGTGCGGGGCTTGCGCCTATGTGTGCCCCAGCCACATTCCGCTGGTGCAGTACTATCGTTATGCGAAAGGCGAAATCCGCCTTGCAAGGGAGGAGCGCGCACGCGCAGAACGCGCCAGAGAACGCTACGAACAGCGCCTGGCCCGCATTGAGCGTGAAAAGGCCGAGAAAGAAGCCCGACGCAAGGCCCGGGCTGAGGCAGCCGCGGCCGCTCAGGCAGCCAAACGGGCACAGTCTGCCAAAGCCCCGGCGGAGGACAAGCCCGCAGCCACTCCCGAGGCCAACAGTGTCGCGTCCGGATCTCAGGAAATCCTGGAAACACTGCGCAAGCAGGTCGAGCAGGCACGCAAGAAACTGGACAAGGTGAAAGCCGCTGCTGCCGAGGTACCGCCGGATGATACGGAAGCTCAGGCTCGCATGGCCAAGGTGATCGAGAAGAACACGGAGCGCATGAAGCTGGCAGAACAGAAGCTGGCGGACGCGGAAAAGCAGGCGGCTTCGGGCTCCGTCCGAGCCGATAACCCACCTGCTGCGAGTGTGCCGCAGCCGGAGGCCCCACAGGCTGATGATCCGGACGTGATTGCCCGCAAGATCAAGCGCCTGCAGAACAAGATCAGCACGCTTGAGCAAGCCATTGAAAAGACCGATGAGCCTGCGCGCCGGGACAGCCTGATGCAGACACTGAACAAGGAGCAGCAGGCGCTCCGGATGCTTCAGGCTGCACTTGGCAGTGCAACCGGCGAAAACACCTCCCCGGAAGAAAAGTCAGATCCCGCGGCACCAGATCTGGACGCACTCAAGGCGGCGGTGGCAAACGCTCAGCGAAAACTGGACATGATGCAGAACATGCTCGAAGAAGCTCAGGCCAACGGTGATCCGGAAGACAAGATCGCCAAACTGATGCGCGCGGTAAGCAAGAATGAAGAGCGCCTCAAGCAGGCACAGGATGCACTGACCCGCGCGCAAGCCACCCTTTCGGAGGCCCCCTGAAATGCCATTGGTACGCATCAGCTCGCCACATCTGACCGGTCGCAATCGCACGCAAACCGTGATGTTAACCGTGATTCTGGCCACCTTTCCGGGCATTCTGGCACAAATCTGGTTCTTTGGCTGGGGCAACATGATCCAGATTGCGCTCGCGTGTGTCACGGCACTGGCCGCCGAGGCCGCGATCCTGAAACTTCGCAAGCGGCCTGTGGGCTTCTATCTCAATGATGGAAGCGCCCTGCTCACCGCAGTCCTGCTCGGCATTGCTTTGCCGCCGCTGTCTCCCTGGTGGCTGCCGGTAGTCGGCGCCATCTTCGCCATCGTGTTTGCCAAGCAACTCTACGGCGGGCTGGGCCAGAATCTTTTCAACCCGGCCATGGCCGCCTATGCCCTGCTGCTGGTGTCGTTTCCGGTTTACATGACCACGCGCTGGGCGGCGCCCGTAACGGCTGGCGGCGACCTGCCGGGCTTTGGCGAAACGCTGAGGATCATTCTCGGCAGTCAGCCGGTACCGGATGCCTTTACCATGGCGACCCCGCTGGATACATACAAGCATGAAATCTCCGCATCAACAGCAGCCGCGGTGCGGGCGCAACCCATGTTCGGCAGCTGGATCGCAGCAGGCTGGGAGTGGGTCAACCTGGGCTTTCTGACAGGCGGCCTCTGGCTCTTGTGGCGCCGGATCATCACCTGGCATATTCCCGCCGGATTTCTGGCAGGACTCAGCCTCATGAGCGCTGCCTTTGGCTGGGATGCAGACAGCTATACACCACTGAGCCTGCACCTGCTGTCAGGTGCGACCATGCTTGGAGCCTTCTTCATTGCAACCGACCCGGCCACCGCCGCCACCAGCCGCATGGGCAAGCTGGTTTTCGGCCTGGGTATCGGCATCACTCTGTACATTATCCGTACATGGGGAGGCTATCCGGATGCCGTTGCATTTTCGGTCTTGCTGTTCAACTTCGCTGCCCCGCTCATCGATTACTACACTCAGCCGCGAGCCTATGGCCATGCCTCGGCACCCCGGGGCCTGAAGAAGGGGAACACCCATGGATGACAGCCTGAAATCTTCCATCGTACGCGGAGCCATCGGTCTGGGCCTGTTTGCCATGGTGACAGCAGGACTGATCGCAGTGACCCAGGTTTCAACGGCCGATGCCATAGCCGCCGCTCAGGCCCGCGCAGAAGCGCGCTCTCTGCATGAGTTGATCGAGGAAGGCAGCACAACCGTGCCCCTGCTGGAGGCGGCCTTTGAGGTCCCCGCCGATGACGCACTGGGATTGCGCAAAGCCGGGAAGGGCTACCGCGCGATTCGCTCCGGAAAGGTTTTTGCGGTGATCCTGCCCTTTACCGCGCGCGAAGGCTACAATGGTGACATTCACGGAATTGCAGCCATTGACCGGGTCGGTACGCTGCTGGGCGTACGCATCATCGCCCACAAGGAGACCCCGGGGCTGGGAGATCAGATCGAAATTCGAAAATCGCCCTGGGTCCGGCAGTTCGAGGGCAAGAGCCTGAGGGATCCGGCTGCAGACCTTTGGAAAGTCCGGAAAGATGGGGGCGCATTTGACCAGATGACCGGGGCCACTATCACCCCGCGCGCCGTGGTCGGTCAGGTGGCACGCGTGCTGACCTGGTTTGAAGCCCACCGACGCGAGTTATTGACGCTACCAGAACAGGAGCCTGCCTCATGAGTACCAAGAGTCTCGGAGACATCGCACTGGATGGCCTGTGGCGCAACAACCCGGCCCTGGTTCAGGTGCTGGGGCTTTGCCCCTTGCTGGCGGTCACCGGTACAGTGGTCAATGCACTGGGGCTGGGGCTGGCCACCCTGTTTGTCCTGACCGCCTCCAATTCGGCAGTCTCTCTGATTCGGCATTACGTCCCGGCGACTGTGCGTCTGCCGGCCTTCGTGATGATCATTGCTTCACTGGTCACCTGTGCCGAACTGCTGATGCAGGCCTTTGCCTATGAGCTGTATGAGATCCTCGGTATCTTTGTCCCGCTGATTGTCACCAACTGCTCCATTCTCGGGCGCGCCGATGCATTTGCCTCGAAGAACCCTGTACCCCATGCAGCGCTGGACGGCTTCATGATGGGGCTGGGCTTTCTGATCGTATTGCTGCTGCTCGGTGCAATGCGAGAGCTGGTGGGACAAGGCACCTTGTTCAGCGGGATGGAGCTCATGTTCGGCGAAACCGCCCGCCAATGGACCCTGCATGTATTCAGGGACTACCCCAATGTCCTGTTTGCCATCCTCCCTCCCGGCGCCTTCATTGGCCTGGGTCTGATCATGGCACTCAAGAACATCATTGACGACCGGATCAGGCGCGCACAGGTCACTCAGCCTGTGGCAACACCGACAGATCCAGGTGAAAGTCGTCGCGTGAGGGTCACTCAGGCATGAATGCCGCCAAACGCCGGGAAATATTCGAGCGCCTGAGGTCAGACAATCCCGCGCCGACAACAGAGCTCAATTACGAGACACCGTTTGAACTGCTGATTGCGGTCATACTGTCTGCGCAGGCAACCGATGTGGGGGTCAACAAGGCCACAGCACGGTTATTCCCGGTGGCCAACACACCCCAAGCCATTCTCGATCTGGGTGTGGACGGGCTGAAGGAATATATCAAGACAATCGGCCTCTACAACAGCAAGGCCGAGAACATCATCAAAACCTGTCGCATCCTGCTGGAAGAACATGGCGGCGAGGTGCCCAGATCACGCGCGGCACTGGAAAAGTTGCCCGGTGTGGGACGCAAGACCGCCAATGTCGTGCTCAATACGGCCTTCGGGGAGCCCACCATTGCCGTGGACACGCATATTTTCCGGGTGTCGAACCGTACGCGCATTGCGTCGGGCAAGACCCCGCTGGAAGTGGAAAAGAAGCTGCTACGACACGTTCCGGCCGAGTTCAAAAAGGATGCACACCACTGGCTGATCCTTCACGGCCGCTATATCTGCACAGCGCGCAAGCCCAAGTGTGGCGCCTGCCTGATCGAAGATCTGTGCGAGTACCGGGACAAGACGTCAGACTGAATCGCGCGTCTGCAGCCTTACAATCCTGCGCGCATCATCCAGTTGCCAGACCACATCGGCCATGTCCGGCAGCACCTTCAGACCATGGCGAGTCAGGCGCTCATAGTGCGCCACGAAGCGCTCGATCTGCTCGGGTGTCATCACGCCTGAAACCGACTCTCCTCGCGCCAGAAGGGTTTCGCGCAAGCGGCTTTCCTGCTCTGTGCGCCAGCGTGCCACACAGCCAAATCCCGGCGCCCTGAGCACCCAGAGTTTGTCCATGAGCGCATAAAGCGGTGCATAGTCGCTGGCCAGCCGCGCGTTAACCCACTGTCGCCATCGACCATCCGGATCCTCCTGCACTTCCAGTGCGTTCACAGGGTCCGTCAGTCCGGCCTCAGGCTCGGGGGGAATTCCCCAGCACCAACCTTCCAGAATGACGACATCAGCAGGTTCTTTCAGCACAGGCCAGTCATGTTCAGGTCTGGGATTGTCCGTCGCCTTGTCAAAACGTGGCAGCGTCACGGGGCAGTCCCCGGAGCGAAGACGGCCGAGCACATCTGCCAGCAGGTGCGTGTCATGGGTTCCCGGCACGCCGCGGGTCTGCAAGAGTGGATGGATACGTTCCGCCAAGGCGCGCCGTGCCTTTCGGGAAAGATAAAAGTCATCCAGTGACATGACCGCCACACGCAAACCGCGGGCGTGCAGGGCCGCCTGCATCCAGGCAGCCAGGGTGGACTTCCCGCTGCCCTGACAGCCTTGAATACCCACCATCAGCGGTCGCCCAGCAGGGCGCGCCTGAAGCACCCGATCCAATACCGGCACGAACCAGATCTCTGCCGTCAACCGATAGTCATGCGGCAGGTCATGTTGATCAATAAACGTCTGTTGCCAGTCTGTCATCATGACTCCTGATCCGGATGCGTGTTCAGTGGCCTGCCAGCCGTGCCCCGACCAATTCGCCCCTGTCACAGGTCAGAAACGCATCGGCTGCTATATCGATCATGGCCGCCCCGGCAATATAACATCCGCGCCGCAATGCGTGCACGCGCCTGGGCGCTCCGCACAGGTAGACCCCGAAACCGTTGAGATCAGGGAAGCAATTGGTCACATACTCCTCCACGCCCGCCCGCACCAGAGGCAAATGGCACCCGGCTAGATCTTCAGTGGTCGATACCACCCAGTGCAGCTTGAGCTGCGGATAACGGCCGGCCAGTTCGAGCAACGTTTCGGTCAGATAGAATTCACGGGCCTGCATGGCCGCGACAACCAGGTGAATATCACCGCTATGGCCTTGCATCAACGCATCCTGCAGCACGCCAAACAGGGGTGCCAGCCCGGTACCCATTGCGACCATCAGCAAGGGCCGGCTGGACTCCCCCTTGTATATACAGTGCCCCATGGGGCCTTGTACGGGCAAGAGGTCACCCACTTTCAGCCCTTCCGCCACCCAGCGACTGAAACGCCCCTGCTCGTGCACCCGGATATGAAACTCAAGTGTATCCTGAATATCCGGATGGCTGGCAATGGAATAACTGCGCGACGTGTGCTCGTCCCGCCATAAGGTCACATACTGACCCGGGCGGTATCGCAAATTGGCAGCCAGGCGCAGCCCGATAATGTTTGGCGCCAACCAGCGCTTGTCCGTCACACGCGCCAGAACACGCGCGGCATGGATTCCCGGTGGCCCTGTCCTGAGGCCTGATATGGCCCGGCATTGGCAGGCCAGCGCCAGGTTATCAGCGATATGCCCGTCCGATAGCCCGGACTGAGCAGCAACCGGCACCGCTCCTTCCACCTTGATCAGGCAGGACTGACACACACCGGATCGACATCCGGACGGAATTTTGTGTCCTTGACGCAACAGGGCATCCAGTACCGTTTCGTGCGGGCCAGCCTCAACAGGCTGCTCCTGCCAATAAAAGGTTGTTGTCATAAGCCCTCCTCATGTCGCTCCGCCCGCCGCACCAGACCGGCTCTGTCTGATGCGGCTGAACAGGAGCGAGTTTTACCGGTTCAGCACATCATCCTTGACACTCAGGGCAATACCCAGAATTTCCTCAATAAACTCGGTGGGCACAGCCAGCTCTTCCAATGTGCTCTGCAGATGCCCCGCTACTGCATTGAAATGGGCGTCGGTGAGGTTCATGTGCTTGTGCGCTTCGCGCATGTCCTTGCCGGTATAGGCGTTCGGGCCACCGAAGACCATGGTCAGAAAAGCCTTTTGCTTGGCATGCTGCCGTGCCATGTCCACGGTATCAAAGAAGTGGCTGATGGTGTCATCAGCGAGTACCTTGCGATAAAATATATCCACCGCAGCGTTGACGGCCTGCTCACCGCCTATTTTTTCATATACAGACATTCTCTTTTTCCTCAGTTGTCATCATTCAGGTCAGGTGCATGCATGACCGGGTTCTACAGGGGCACACGAATCACCACGCCCCCCATGACATCTCCGATCTTGAAATCCGTCCGCGGTGAATCCTTGTGGTCATTGTGGCAGCTCACACACGCCTCTGCGACGGCGATGTCCGGATACACGGCCGTAAAATAGGTGGTATCGCCCAGCGTTTCCTTGCCATAGAAGTTCTGCCCGGGGTTGTCGGCGATAAACTTCAGCCCCTGCTTCTCCATTTCGGTTTTGGGGGCATTTTGGGAATTGACCGGCCACAGGGACTGGAGCGAATACGTAAAGCTGTCCGTAATATCCGCCGCCAGTTCCGCTCCTGCGCGAAACATTTGGGCGGGCAAAGGGGTACCGTCAGACATGTCCTCCCAATGCTCGTCCGGCTTGATGACCCCTGCGCCCTTGGGCCCGAGGCGTTGCACTACCAGTTTGGTGTAGTTGGTACGGTCCGCCTTCATGACCGCATACAGACTGTCTGTAAACGCCTGAGGCGCAATGCCGGCGGGCGTTTCCCCGCCACTACAGCCTGACAGCAGTACCGTGCCGGCTAACGGGAGCGCCAGCAGCGCTGGGTGCTTGAAGGTGAGGTTCATAAAGATCTCCTTGATCAGGGTTGGTCTTCCGCTTGAGGTGGCGTCTTTGGGCCACTTGCCTTTTCACGCACTGCCACCCAGTCCAGGGACGGAATATGGTCCGTGGGCAGTCCGGTGAAATTCGTCCGGATAAGTTCCGGCTGGGCCAGGGCGTCCAGGGTGAAGCCAAGGCCATGACAATCAAGACAGACGGTTCGCACCATCTTCTCATTGGGACGCAGGTTCGCGCTGGCATTATGATGAGTTTGCACCCGACCCCGCGCCGTGCGCGCCTTGGGAAAATGGCAGGTGGCACAACTAAAGGGCTGTTCACCACGCGTCAGGGTGGCATGAGGGCTGGTTTCAAACGCCCGGCTGTGCGGCCCATCATGGCACGCCCGACAGGTCTGAACCGTTACGGGGCCAGGTTCGTGCAATCGGTGGCAGGTGGTACACCCCTGCTCTCGCGCCAGTGCATCGGAGCGGATACCCGTGGTCTTGGTGCGCGCCCCCAAAATACGCGCCACTTGGTTATCAATCCCCCATTTTGTGCGAACCCCATGCCGACTGCTCTGAAATCCGTTGCGCTGAAACTGATGGCATGCGCCGCACGCCTGATCCGGTGGAAGTGTGATCCAGCCCGGCATATCAGCCCGATCACTTGCGTGACAATTGGCACAGTTGCTGTCCAGCCCCGGATGTTTGCCCGTGAGCGTACTGGCGGGCAACCGCCATTCTGTGCGCATCACAGGCTCTCCGATATGTTTGAGCAGGAAGGTTTCATACAGGGCGCGATTATCGTGATAGTTGTGACACCCGGAGGTGGCACAGCTGTCGAATGTCAGATTCTCATGGGAGGGTCGCTCATCGGCGATATCCGCGTGGCAGGCGACACAATAATCTTCCGGGAGGGTCAATCCCATAGGATGCACCTGTTCCGGCTGGTGCTCTCGATGGCAGGACTGGCACTGCGTGGCATCCAGCACGGCCAGCCGATCTGCATTACGCGGATCACGGAAGACCTTGGCCGGATGACTGTCCTGTGCGGCCCTGAGCGCGTCACCATGGCAATTTTCACAGGCCGCCTGGATGGCTTCATCACCCTCAAATGCACCCGTGTGGCAGCTCTCACACACCTGTCCGAACGCCTGGTGACCAGGCAGAACCGGGCCGGGGGACATCCGGAGAACTTCGCCCGGACGGAACATTTGCCAGCCCACGGCGCCCCCAACGAGCAGCGTGAGAACTATCCAGGCCAGCCACATCCCTTTTTTCATGTCTGCCCCTCAATACCGATAAACACTGGCGATATGGGCCAAGAGCAGCACCGGAAGCGGCCAGGCCAGCACCAGATGCAGACTGTGAAGCCATCGGGCGATACGCACCGACCGGTCACCCGCCAGTCTGACGCTCAAACGTACACCAAGCGCTGTCACGCCCCCCAAACCGGCCGCCAGCCAAAAGCTCAGCCAGAGCGCATGATTCAACCCGGAACCGCTGTCCAGACCGGTATGCAGGGCCACCAGCCCAAGCGCCAGGACAGCAAGCAGCGCATGCGTAAGCCGCCAGAATGGATAGTCTTTGAATACGAAGGCACTCCAGCGTCGTGACAGTGACAGAACCATGGCCAGCCCCAATACCGCCAAGCTGAGATAGCCCGTGACCTGGCGAGGTAGCGACTCACCCAACATCCGGTGCCAGTTCAGGCTATCCGCAAACGAAAGCGGGGCAGAAAGTGGCTGTGCCGTCCACAGTCCCGCCACTGCCAGCAGCGCAACCACTCCACTGACGAGCAACCCCTTGTGCCGGGCTACAGCCTGCGGGATCGCCGCCGGATTCCCGGAGTGGGCGGCCAGCAAGCGGTTCAGCAATGGCTGGCAGCTGCCACAGGTGATCCCTGCACCGCACGCCTCGCCCAATGCCTCGGGTGTGCGCGCGCCCCTGGCAATATGTTGACGAATCACCCCGCAGGATACGGCCGAACACTGGCAAATGCGGCGGCTATCCGGCCACCGCGATGGAGGCAGTTCCCGCCTCGCTAATGCAAGTTTTCCTGTCAGGCGAAACTGTAGTCGCTGCCAAGGCCAGAGGTACTGCCTGGCGGCAATCGCCTCCCGCACCCGGTCGGCGTCAGGCCACGCCCCCACCGCAACAGCCCCGATAATCCGCCCCTTGCGCAGGAAGATACGTCGATAACAGGGGGCGCCGGAGACTTCATGGCTGCGGTGCCCTGGCCAGCGCAGGCTGCCAACCTGCATACGACGCGCCTGATCCTCTTCTGGCACATCGCCCACACTCAGTACAGATCCCGGAGAAACCTTGAGACGGCAAACCAGTACAGGAGGCTGGTACCGAGCCGGGCGCTGAAGGGCGGTCTCTGCGGCCACACCCGCCTGCTCCAGTCCCGGTGCAACCAGGCCGATGGTCTGGCCATTGAACTCGGCACACTCACCGATAGCCAGTATGTAAGGGTGGCTGGTACGCATGGCGGCATCGACCATGATTCCCTGTCCGACTCTCAGTCCGGCGGCACGCGCGATCTCACTATTCGGCCGGATTCCGGTACAGAACACGACCGTGTCACACGACAGATACTCGCCGTTGTGCAATACCACCCCCGTCACGCGGGGACGGTCACCCACAGGGGTATCCGTTTCAATCACGCGCAATCCGGCATTGCACCAGACCCCGATGCCCTGCTCAATCAGCTGGCGTCTGACGGTCTCGGCCGCATAGTGATCCAGCTGACGATTCATGAGCCGATCGGCCTGCTGAACCAGTGTGACCCGGGTACCATGCCGATGGATGGCGCTGGCGGTTTCAATCCCCAGGACACCGCCGCCCACTACCACAACATGCCGTGCGCGGGCCAGTCGCGCCAACAATACCTCGGTATCCCGCCAGTTGCGCAAGGTGAAGACCCCGTACGCATCATTACCCGGCACCCCGGGCAAGAAGGCGCGAGCGCCTGTAGCCAGAATGAGTCGGTCCCAGAAAAGCACTTCACCCTGGGTATCGATCACCGTCCGTGCACGGCAATCGATTTTCAGGACATGTGCCAGCTTCAAAGCAAAACCGGGGTAAACACCGGCATCCGGCACGGGCAGCAGTAGTTCCGAGGGTGCGGACTTGCCGGCCAGCGCAGCGGTCAACCGTACCCGGTCATAGGGCAATTGTCGCTCGTCTCCAACCAGGGTGACGCGTGCCTCTGGCGCCCGCCCCAGCAGCTCGTGGCATACCCGGACGCCCACCGGCCCGGCACCGATCACCACAATACGCGGCGAGTCTGCGACAGGCGAGGGAGAAGCCGGGGAGTGGATGACAGGCGCATTCATCTCAGGCGGCACTCTCGGTGTTCTTGCTGGCAGAGCCCTGTGAACGGGCCGGTTTCAGAGGCTCGACCTTGCGCTGTTTTTCGTACAGAAAACGCAGGACTTCCGATCGCAGGTGGTTATAGTCCGGATCCTCCGCCAGTGCCAGGCGATTGCGCGGGCGCGGCAGATCCACCTTGAGGATCTCGCCGATCGTGGCCGCCGGGCCATTGGTCATCATCACGATACGGTCAGACAACAACACCGCTTCATCCACATCATGCGTGATCATGATGACCGTATTGTTCAGTTCGGCCTGGATCTCCATGAGCGCGTCCTGCATGTGTGCCCGAGTCAAGGCGTCCAGCGCACCGAAGGGCTCGTCCATCAGCAGAATATCCGGCTGCATGGCCAGCGCGCGGGCGATCCCCACGCGCTGTTTCATCCCGCCGGAGATCTCGTCCGGACGCTTGTGCATGGCATGATCCATGTGCACAAGGCGCAAATTGTGCTCGACCCATTCACGGATCTCCTTTTTGCTCCGTGGAGCAGGCGACCGGGGACCAAACACCTGTTTCACCGCAAGCTCCACATTTTCGTAGGCTGTCAGCCAGGGCAACAAGGAGTGGTTCTGGAACACCACGGCCCGGTCCGGACCCGGTTCACTGACCTCACGCCCTTTGACCACAACACCGCCGCGGGTGGCGCGATACAAGCCTGCGACGACATTCAGCACTGTTGATTTGCCACAGCCCGAGTGGCCGATCAGCGACACAAACTCTCCCCGTGCCACCTTCAGATTCACGTCCTCCAGTGCCACAAAGGGCCCCTTGGGCGTGGGAAAGGTCATGCTCATGCCGGTGATTTCAAGTTGCGCTTTCATCATGGTTCTCCTTACGAATCAGGAAGTGGCGACCGACTTGTCCCAGGAAGCTCTGCGCTGCAGCCAGAGCATGCTCCTGTCGAGCAGAAATCCGATAAATCCGATTACCAGCACGGCCGCCATGATCCGGCTGAGGGACTGTGAACTGCCATTCTGAAATTCATCCCATACAAACTTGCCCAACCCGGGATTCTGGGCCAGCATTTCAGCCGCAATGAGCACCATCCAGGCCACACCCAGTGAAAGCCGCATGCCGGTAAAGATCATGGGGATTGCGGAAGGCAGGACAATTTTCTGTACATGGCGGAGCGTGGACAACTTGAGCACCCGGCTGACGTTGACCAGATCCTTGTCCACGCTCGCCACACCGACAGACGTGTTGACCACCATGGGCCACAGGCAACACAGGGTGACAGTGATCATGGAGTTGAGAAAGGATTTGGAGACCAACGGATCATCCGAGACGTACAGGGCGCTCACAACCATGGTGACCAGGGGGAGCCATGCCAGCGGCGAGACGGGTTTGAAAACCTGAATCACCGGGTTCACGGCCTGGCTGAGTGTCGGACTCAGGCCGATGGCAATGCCCAGAGGAATGGCAAGCAGGGCGCCGAGCAGAAATCCGCTCATGACCGTGACCAACGATGTGCCGATCTGGTCGAGAAAGGTCTCCTTTCCGGTATAGGGGCGGATCTTCGGTACGTAATCCGGGTCCTCGGCCACACGTGCGGCGTTACGTTTTTCCTGCCGCTCATAGAACGCCGCTTCCTTTTCGCGTTCGGCTACATGCTCGTTGTAGAGATTGACGAACTGAGTGGCGACCGCCTGTGGCCCGGGGAAAGCCCCCAGTGAAGTGTCGATCTGACGCGCCGCAAAGCTCCAGAGCATCAGAAAGACGGCGATGCCTGCCAGTGGCAAGGTGATCCGGCTGATCCACTGATTCAGCCCGGCTCCCGGCTGGCCCTCCAGGGCCAGCGTGTTTCTGAAGAGTGTGATGACACGGCTCATGCTCACCTCCGCTTACAGCGTCTGATCCGCTTTCAGACCAATGGGGAACTGGTCGATGTACTCCGTCGGGTGTCGCCCGTCATAGACGATGCCGTCGATGAAGGTTTTCTCCGGTGGCTTGTAGCCGGTTTCGGTGGCAAAGTCCGGCATTTCCTCAGGCTTGACCTTGCCTTCGGCGATCAGACTCTCCGCAGCCAGCTTGTAGATGTCCGGGCGATAGACTTTCTTCGCCACCTCGTGGTACCAGCTGTCCGGCTTCGCCTCGGCAATCTGCCCCCAGCGACGCATCTGCGTCAGGTACCAGATGGCGTCTGAGTAAAAGGGATAGGTCGCGTAATAGCGGTAGAAGACATTGAAGTCCGGCACCGGTCGCTTGTCCCCTTTCTCGTACTCGAAGGTACCGGTCATGCTGTTGGCGATGACCTTTTCATCGGCGCCGACATAGTTCGGCTGCGACAGAATCTTCACCGCTTCCGGACGATTGGCATTGTTGTTCTCGTCCAGCCAGCGGGCAGCACGAATCAGCGCGCGGGTCACGCGAATGGTGGTATTGGGATACTTCTCGGCAAATTCAGCGGTGATACCAAAAACTTTTTCCGGATTGTTCTTCCAGATCTCATAATCGGTGATGACCGGCACACCGATCCCCTTGAACACGGCCTGCTGGTTCCAGGGCTCACCCACGCAGTAACCGTAGATGGTCCCGGCTTCCAGGGTGGCCGGCATTTGCGGCGGCGGCGTGACGGACAGCAATGCGTCTGCCTGTATCTGGCCGGAGGTATCACCCTTGTGCGGGGCGTAGTATCCGGGGTTGATACCGCCCGCGGCCAACCAGTAGCGCAGTTCGTAGTTATGCGTCGAGACCGGGAACACCATGCCCATCTTGAAGGGCTTGCCTTCAGCCTTGTACTTGTCTACGACCGGCTTCAGGGCATCGGCCTTGATGGGGTGCACCGGCTTGCCATCCGCCTGTTTGGGAATATTGGGTTTCATTTCCTCCCACACCGCATTGGACACCGTAATGCCATTGCCATTCAGATCCATCGAAAAGGGCGTAATGATGTGCGCTTGGGTCCCATAGCCGATGGTTGCGGCCAGCGGTTGCCCCGCGAGCATGTGCGCACCATCCAAACGTCCGTCAATCACACCATCCAACAACACCTTCCAGTTGGCCTGAGCCTCCAGCTTCACATACAGCCCTTCATCCTCGAAGTAGCCTTTTTCATAGGCAATGGCCAGTGGAGCCATGTCTGTCAGCTTGATGAAGCCGAAGATCAGCTCTTCCTTTTCCGGATAGCCCAGCTTGGCCGCCTGGACGGTGGAGATCCCCAGCCCCAGCGCCAGAACGGAAGCGCCGGCAGCCTTGATCAGGGCGCGTCGGTTCAGCCCTCTCGGGGTTGCGTGTCCGGGTGTCCTTGAATGCGTCATGCTCTTTCCTCTTTCATTCATTGCGCAAATAAAAAAGGCGCCCACCTGCTCCGGACCCGCCGGAACAGATGAGCGCCTTTGCTCGATGTCAGCTCACACGCCGTTGTGCGATGCAGTCAGAATGCCACCCTTGGCATCCGACCTGAATCACCTATTACGAAACAATTATCTTGCCAATATATGTTTTTTTCTTTATTTACATGAATATAAGATGGATCTCGACTCACGCACACAGCGGCCAGGCTCAAAAAATCCAAGGGTTCACAGTTTTTTGCACCAGAATCAGGCACGCTCGTCCCCGACCAGTGCAAGGACATCACGCACGCGGCGTGCCGCCTCCCCCAGCGTCAGACTATTATCCATGGCCATCTTGCGCAGTTTCTGGAAGGCGGCTTCTTCCGTCAGCCCCCGCTGGGCCATGAGCAGGCCCTTTGCTTGCTCAATGAGGCGCCGGTCTCCCAGTTTGCGCCGGGTAGCTTCCAGCTCCCGGTACAGGGCTTGCTGCATTTCAAAGCGCTCGCGTGCCAGCGTAACCAGTGACGCCAGCCGCCGCGGTTGCATGTCCGCCGCGACATAGACCGCCACGCCCGCCGCCAGCGACGCACGAATCACATCGGGCGAATCACGCTCGGCAAAAATAATGGTGGGCACCGGACAGGCCCTCACCGCATCAAAGATGGCCTCAAGCATGCCCAGTTGCGGGGCATCCAGCGCAACGATGAGCACCGTGTGGTGCACCTTCAGACACGCCCGCGCTTGCGCCCAGCCCCCGAAATCCCGCACATGATAACCCAGATCCGACAGGGTGCACTCTGCCATACCGCGCCTCTCCGGGTCAGCGTCTACTAACACGACATCAACGGTCACCCGCATGTCTCCTGTTTGCTGATTGATACCAAAGAGGTAGAAGCAAGGGCGGGGCCAGTTT
>RFIV01000064.1 GCA_003695085.1 Gammaproteobacteria bacterium | reverse complement strand
CGCCCTATCCGAATCGGCTCATGCCCATCCGGTGGGCGATACCGATAGCGAGCACTTGTTTTGCTGGCTGCTCAACGATCTGCACCAAACCTTTGATAAGCTGCCGCCTGTACAGGCAGTGGCCGAACGATTGGTTATCCAGTGTCGGGAGATCGCAGCACAGGGTGTTTTCAACATGCTGCTCTCGGACGGTCGGGCACTGTACGCTTTCTGTAGCACCCAACTGCACCAGATCACGCGCCGGGCGCCGTTCGGCAAGGCGACTTTGGCTGACGATGATATCAGTATTGATTTTGCGGAGCACACCACGCCGAACGATGTCGTGACCGTACTGGCCACACAGCCGCTGACCGTTGATGAAGTATGGGAGAAATGGCAGCCGGGACGATTAAGTGTATTGCAGGATGGAGAGGTGGTGTACACCTCTCCGGTCGCCTGATACCGATATCAGGGCTGCATTTCCTTCTCTGAAAAGACCCCTTCAAATAACGGGCTGCTCAGATAGCGCTCGGCTGAATCTGGCAGGATCACCACGATGGTCTTGCCCGCGTTTTCCGGCTTTTCTGCCAGCCTCGCCGCTGCAGCCATGGCCGCACCGCAGGAAATACCCACGAGAATGCCTTCTTCCTTCATCAAACGGTGTGCCATGGCCATGGCCTCTTCGTTACTGACACGTTCTACGCCGTCAACGATGGAGAGATCGAGGTTCTTGGGCACGAAACCGGCGCCAATGCCCTGAATCTTGTGCGGAGCCGGGGTGGGCGTTTCGCCCGCCAGCGTTTGGGTAATCACCGGGGATGCTTCGGGCTCCACTGCAATGCTCTGAATGGCCTTGCCTTGTGTGTGCTTGATGTAGCGGGAAATGCCGGTGATGGTGCCTCCGGTGCCGACACCCGACACCAGAATATCAATCTCACCGTCAGTGTCCTCCCAGATCTCCGGCCCGGTCGTCTTCTCGTGAATCTCCGGGTTGGCGGGGTTTTCGAATTGCTGGAGGATGAGGTGATTGTCCGGATCCGCATCAACGATTTCCTGGGCCTTTTCAATCGCACCCTTCATGCCCTTCGCAGGATCCGTCAGCACCAGCTCGGCGCCCAGCGCCTTCAGCACCTTGCGGCGCTCCAGACTCATGGAAGCCGGCATGGTCAGCACGAGACGATACCCGCGGCTGGCCGCCACGAACGCCAGGGCGATGCCTGTGTTGCCGCTCGTAGGCTCCACGATCGTCATGCCGGGCTTCAGTTTGCCTTGTTTCTCGGCATCCCAAACCATATTCGCCCCGATACGGCACTTGACCGAATAGGCCGGATTCCGCCCCTCAATCTTGGCGACGACACGTGCGTTGTTGCTGACGATCCGGCGGATACGCACCAGAGGCGTGCGCCCGATGGAAAGTGAATTATCCTCAAAAATCTGACCCATGTTTATTCTCCCGTTTTTCAGAGTCGGCCGTCGACCTCGGCTTTGTCGAGCACATACTTTACATCAAACAGTATGTGGGGCTCCTTGCCCAGCCTGTGCAGGCCGGTCGCGCCCAGCGCCTTGAACTGTTTGTGGCCTACAGCCAGTACTATCGCATCATACGCGCCCTGTTCAGGAGAAGAAACCAGTGAAATGCCATATTCTTCTTCCGTTTCGGCCGGGCTGGCCCACGGGTCATGGACATCGACCTGCGTGCCGTACGCACGGAAGGTGCTGATAAGATCCACCACCTTGGTATTGCGGATATCCGGGCAGTTTTCCTTGAATGTCAGGCCCATGATCAGCACCCGCGACCCTGAAATGGCAATGCCCTTTTGTGTCATCAGGCGAATCACGCGCTCGGCCACATACTCACCCATGCCGTCATTGATGCGGCGACCGGACAACACCATCTCCGGATGATGGCCTGCAGCCTGGGCCTTGTAGGTCAGATAATAGGGGTCCACGCCGATGCAGTGCCCGCCGACCAGACCGGGGCGAAAAGGCAGGAAGTTCCACTTGGTACCTGCGGCTTCCAATACTTCCAGCGTATCGATGCCCAGTTTTTCGAAAATCATGGCCAGTTCGTTGATCAGCGCGATGTTGACATCCCGCTGGGTATTCTCGATGACCTTGGCGGCTTCAGCCACCTTGATGGAAGAAGCCTTGTGCGTGCCGGCGGTAATCACCGATGCGTAGAGCTGGTCTACGAAATCTGCAACCTCGGGCGTTGACCCGGATGTGACCTTCAGGATATTGGTCACACGGTGTTCCTTGTCCCCGGGGTTGATGCGTTCCGGGCTGTAGCCACAGAAAAAATCCTGGTTGAACGTGAGGCCGGACACCTCTTCGAGAATGGGCACGCAGACCTCTTCCGTTGTACCCGGATAGACGGTGGACTCGTAGATCACGATATCGCCGGGTTTGAGCTGTTCACCGACCGTCCGGCTGGCAGAGCGTACTGGTCCGAGATCCGGGATCTTGTAGGCATCAATGGGCGTGGGAACCGTGACGATGTAGACATTGGCAGCAGAGAGATCGCTCTTGTCACAACTGAACGACAGGTGCTTGGCTTCTGCCAATTCCTCATCTTCGACTTCCAGTGTTGCGTCCCGGCCTGCGCGCAGCGCGTCCACTCGCGTCTGATTGATATCGAAACCCAGGGTGGGGTAGCGCTTGCCAAACTCCACTGCCAGCGGCAGCCCCACGTAACCCAAGCCAATAATGGCCAGCCGAATGTTGTTCAGATCCATGTTCATCCTGTTGTCACGGCGTTTTCAGAAAGAAGCATTATAAGGATGCATGCGGTCAGAACGAAAGTGTGAATGTGTCCATGTGGGCACAATGCTTTACAAAATTTGATAATTGGTAAACTTATGTAAAGCGAAAAATTTTGATACGATGAACTCTAAACAGGATGTTAAATGCGGGAGCGCATGCTTTGACACATGTCAGGGTTTTCAGACACTACATTCACTTTCCTTACATCATGCTTGCGCTGCTGGATGCGGCGGTCATGGTGTCGTGTACCTATCTGGCGGTTTTCTTCAGATTCTACGGAGATACAGGCTACTTCATGGGGGGGCTGCCCTACGTGGCAGACGCCGCCGTGATGTTCGCGCTCGTTAATCTCGTGACCATGCTGGCCATGGGGGTGTACCCCTCCCGAACCCATGAGGGCATGAGTGGCATGATGCTCAGAACTATCATGGCCCTGGTCGCGGGGATGGCCCTGCTGGCGCTGCTCAACCAGCTGTTTGTGGACTGGCTCTGGTATCTGAACCCGGATGTGCTGACTTTCGCAACCCTGCTCACCGTACTGGGCATGGGCATTGCGCGCAGTCTGTTTTTCTTCGTGCTGGGCGAGGACGCCTTCAAACGCCGGGTGCTGGTGCTCGGAGCAGGCAGGCGTGCGGCCCAACTGCTGGAAGATCTGAAGGACCCTTATGACCAGCGCGGGTTCGAGTTCGCGGGCTTCGTTCCCACAGATGGCGAGCAAATATCGGTTCGGGGGGAGCAGGTGATCGACCCTCACCGGCAGCTGCATCATTATCTGCAGGATCATCCGGAAATCGATGAGCTGGTGATTGCCATGGATGACCGGCGCAAGAAGCTGCCGGTCGAGGATTTGCTGGAGTGCAAGATGCTTGGTGTCAGCATTGTGGATGGCGCGACCTTCTGCGAAAGGGAGGGGCGCAAGATCCCTCTGGATCTGCTCAACCCGAGCTGGATGATCTTCTCTGACGGATTCGCCACGGTCTCCGCCCGGAATCTGGGCAAGCGATTGTTTGACGTGCTTGCCAGCCTCGCATTGCTGGGGGTGACCTGGCCCTTCATGGTGCTGACCGCTCTGGCCATCAAGCTGGAGGAGGGCGCGCGTGCCCCGGTTTTCTACCGTCAGGTACGGGTAGGTGAGGGCGGCAAGCCCTTTGAAATCGTCAAGTTTCGCAGTATGCGCATCGATGCCGAGAAATCGGGCGCACAGTGGGCAACCAAGAACGACAACCGGGTGACACGTGTGGGTGCCTTCATCAGAAAAGTCCGCATCGACGAACTGCCCCAGATATTCAATGTTCTCAAGGGGGACATGGCCTTTGTGGGGCCCAGGCCCGAGCGTCCGGTGTTTGTTGAGCAGCTGGTCAAGAGAATTCCATATTACAACGAGCGTCACCGGGTCAAGCCCGGAATCACCGGTTGGGCACAGTTGTGTTTCGCCTATGCCGATGATGAGGAAGATACCAAGGAAAAACTTCGGTATGACCTCTACTATATCAAGAACCAAAGCCTGCTGCTGGATCTGGTCATCCTGATTCAGACAGTGGAAGTCGTCTTGTTCAAAAAGGGGGCGCACTAGCGCCAAAAGCGTGATCAAGTGAGGGGTATCACCATGAAAGCTCTGATTGCAGTACTGGTGGCGGTCATTCTGGCAGGATGTTCGGCGCAGCAGGTCCGCGTATCCGATCCGGAGACTGTAAAGGCCGCACTGGCCATGAAGCCGGAAAATCTCAAGGCCTACATACTCGGGCCGGGAGATGTGGTGTCTGTCAATGTCTGGCGTAATCCGGATCTGTCCATCAGCGTGCCGGTCAGGCCCGATGGCAAGATTTCCACCCCGCTGGTGGGGGATATTCAGGCTGCAGGCCGCACTCCCACACAGTTGTCACAGGAGATGCAAAAGGCCTTGGCCGTATACCTGCGAGAGCCCCAAGTCAGTGTCGTGGTCACCGGTATGGGGAGCTATGAATACCTGAATCGGGTCCGCGTGACCGGTGCAGTCAACCGCCCCATTTCCACCCCTTACCGTGAAGGCATGACGGTGCTCGATCTTGTGCTGGATGCCGGAAACGTCAATAACTTTGCCGAGAGCGAGCAGGCGGTACTGTATCGCCAGATGGGGCAGAAGACAGTGGTGATCCCGGTGGATCTTCGCGCGATCGTAGAGGATGGCAACCTGGCCTCCAACTATCGCTTGCTGCCGGGGGATGTCCTGTCCGTTCCCGAGCGGGCCTTCTGATGATCAGGGGATAAGCGAGTATCACTATGGCAGTACCCTTGAATCAACTCGTCAAAGAAGCCTGGGGTGAAGTACGCCGACGAAAGGCGCTTGCGACAGTGCTGGTTGTTGTTGTGAGCTTTGGCATCCTCGGTCTGGGATTGGTCTGGCCCTATAAATACACCAGTCGCTCCGTCATTTTTGTGGATGACCAGAATATCATTCGCCCCCTGATGGAGGGCTCGGCCGTGACCACCAAGGTCAAGGATCGCGCTTCGGATGCACGCGAAATTATCTACTCCAGGCAGGTTCTGGAGAAGCTGGTTAACATGCAGGACCTTTGGGGGGTGCTGGCCACGCCGGAGCAGAAAGAGGCCAAGATGCAGGCCCTGCGCAAACAGATCAAGGTCAGCAATACCCGCTCCAAGGATTTCTTCGCCATCAGTTATACCGATACGGATCCGGATCGGGCATATTGGGCCACGCTCAAGATCACGCAACTGTTTATTTCGGTGACGGACGAATCCAAGAAGGCAGAAAGCCGGGCGGCATACGATTTTGTGGACCGACAGGTCAAGGCCTATCAGGCCCAGCTGCAGGCATCCGAAGAGCGACTCAAGGATTTTCTGTCCAAAAACGTCGAAGGCACGGAAGGCGAGGTCAACAAGAAGATTGCACGCCTGCTTTCCGATATTGAAGCCACCGAACTGGAAATCCGTGAAGCCCAGGCAGAACGTGATGTCATTCGTCGTCAGCTTACCGGCGAGGCTCGGATGGTGGCCCACGAGGTGGCCGGTTCCGAGATCCGCAAACGCATTCAGATGTTGGAGAACCAACTGGATACCCTGAGACTCAGTTACAAGGATACCTATCCGGATATAGTCAGCCTCAAGCAGCAGATCGCGGATCTGAAAGTGGCCTTGAAATCCCAGGTGGCCTCCGGCACGAAGCAGCCCGATTCGGAAGCCGTCCTCAACCCAATCTATCAAAGCTTGCGATCGGATTTGGCAAAAGTCGAGGCCCGCATGGAAACACTGGCGACCCGGCGAACCTCTCTCGATGCGCTGCTCGAGCAGGAAAAGAAGCGCATGGAAAAAATTCAGAAAAACAAGGCGAAGATCGCAGAGCTGACACGTGATTACGAAGTCAATCGCGAGATCTACAACGATCTTCTCAAGCGGCGAGAGAAGGCCAGGGTGTCCATGCGGATCGACGTCGAAGGCCATGGATTGAGGTACCGGATACAGGAGCCCCCATCCTTCCCGCTGGCACCCGAGAAAATCCGTTTCGAGATGTTTGCCGGTGCAGGTTTGCTGCTGGGCTTGCTGGCACCTTTTGGTCTGGCTCTCGTGTACGTACAGATGGATCGGAAACTGCGCGCAGCGGATCAGATCGAGCAGGCCTTCCAGATCCCGGTGCTCAGTACCGTGCCCGTCTGGCTGACATCAGCCGATCGCAGAAAAGAGCAACGGCAATGGGCGGCTGCGTTTGCCGTTCTGCTTCTGAGTGTGGGGGGCTATGGCACGCTTCTCTGGCTCCACTACCATGGAGGTCTGGTATGAGCGAGCAGAAGAAATCCCAGAACGGAGAAGTCTTGCCGTTGAATCCCGAAGCGATGGATGACGTGATCAATGACATGGACAAGTGGCTTCAGGCCAAGCCCGATTCCATGGAAGATCAGGCACTCCAGCGGTTTGAATACAGTCGCCAGATCAAGAACATGCGCGAGCCGCTCGCACTCAGTCCGCATGATCTGGAGCGCAAGAAGATCATCTACCCCGAAATGGAGGACCGGACCGTACTGGATCGCTTCCGTGAACTGCGTACGCGATTGCTGGAAATCAGTCGGGGTGAGAACTTTGTGTTGCTGGTGACCAGCGTGGTGCCCGAGGGCGGAGCCTCCTTTGTATCCCTGAACCTGGCGTCTGCCTTTGCCCTGGACGCGACCAAAACCGCATTGTTGATTGACTGCAATCTGCGCGAGCCAGCCCTGCACCAGTATCTGGATCTGGTCCCGGATATGGGGGTCACGGATTTTATTGAAGATCCGGATATGGAAGTGGCGTCCATCATCTACCCCACGGGCATCAAGCGTCTGCGTCTGATTCCGGCGGGCAGCCGGCGCGAATCGCCAAGCGAGTTTTTTACCTCCTACCGGATGAAGTACTTTATCAAAAGCATCCGGTCTCGTTATCCTGATCGATTCGTCATCATTGATGCGCCCTGCATCACACAATCACCGGATGCCCGTATTCTCTCGGAATTGTCCGATCACACGCTGCTGGTGGTGCCCCATGCGCGGGTCACCCCCGAACAACTGCGCAAAGCCAGTGAGAGTGTGTACCCCAACAAGCTGGCCGGAGTCGTGATCAATGATTAAAGGAAATCATCTCTGGGCAGCATCTGTCTTGCTCATCATTCCGGTAACGGGATTGGCAGCGCCGGTCGAATACTCCGGGTTCGTGCGGACGGAAATTTCGGACAACATTCGTCAGGCCAGTCGTGAAGAGGACAGCGATGTGCTCGTGAGTGCCGGTGCACAGGTCACCCGGACAGGGGAACGCGGGCGTTTCAATTATGATACCCGTCTGTCGATGTCTGCGGATCACTATGTGGATGAAAGCTTTGCTGACCGGTTGACCGGTACGGGCGAGCTGAATACCCGCTGGCGGCCGGATGCCTGGTGGGACCTGGGCCTTGGCGATGTGCTGACGCAGGAGCGGCTGGATCGCAGCCAGGCCGACAACCCGGACAACCGTACGCGACGCAATGTGCTGACAGCCAGCCTGGCACGCAACATTGCACCCCAATCTGCATGGCCCGCGCGCTTGAGCCTGACCCATGTGCGCACGGACTACAGTGATCCCGCAAGCCGGGACAGCGAGCGCAACCGGATCGGGTTCGGCGTGTCGCATGCGCTGAACCGGCTGATGCAGCTTTCACTGGATGCGACCACCGAGCAGACGGACTTCGACACCGACGCTGAAAACCGGCGGCATGAGCTCAACCTTGGGCTGAGTCGTGCGCTTTCCAAAGGACGTATTCAGGCGTCGGTGGGGGGCGTGAGACTGAAAAGCAAAGATGCCATCGGGGCGTCCAGCACCTTTTCGGGCGCGAGTTTCAATGCCCGGATATCTCAGGTCCCTCATGCACGTTACCAGTGGGCCGTTTCACTTGAGCATACGCTGGATGACACCAGTTCGGACCGTCTGGCATTGTCCGAAACTGATGAGCTGCTCACATTGCAGGACTCCACGGCCGTGCGGGTGACACGGCTACTGGCCACCTCCACGGCGAACCTGGGCCAGGCGCAGACCCTGTCCGGCCGGGCGGGGTATAGCCGGGAAGTGGAACTGGATCCGCGCGATACATCGGAACGCTACAGCCTGGGGGCGGGCTATGCGTGGGTATTGAACCCCCGGGTCTCGCTGGGCCTGGATCTGGATGTTGAGCGCAATGTGGGTCTGAATGGCCTGGATTCAACCCTTTCCACGGCATCGGCCTGGTACCGCCGCAATCTGTCGCGACACTGGTCCGTCATGTCTCGTCTTACGCACAGGCAGCGGGATCATGAGTTGTCGACCAACGAGTGGGATGAGAATCGTGTGGTTGTCAGTCTGGAATGGTCGGGCCTGGGCCATGATTAACGCGTTTACGGTTGATGTAGAGGATTATTTTCAGGTAGCGGCCTTGTCCGAAACCATCTCGCCGGACGACTGGGAAACATGGCCGTGTTTTGTTGAACGCAACACGGGCCGGATACTCGATTTGCTGGCCGAGAAGCACATACAGGGTACCTTTTTTATTCTCGGCTGGATTGCCGAACGTTATCCGGCGCTGGTACGGCGCATTCAGCGCGAAGGACATGAAATCGCCAGCCATGGCTACAGTCATCAGCTGATCTATACCCAAAGTCCGGACGTCTTCCGCGATGAGACGCGCCGCAGCAAACAACTGCTTGAGGACATTACCGGTGAACCGGTCAGGGGTTATCGGGCGGCCAGTTATTCCATTACCCGTCAGTCGCTCTGGGCTCTGGATATTCTCGCCGAACTGGGCTTTGAATGGGATTCGTCCGTTTTTCCTGTCGTGCATGATCGCTATGGCATTCCCGGAACCCCGCGTTTTCCGTATCGCATCCGGACCCAGTACGGTGAACTGACCGAGTTTCCCATTTCCACCTGCCGGATTGGTCGGTATCAGCTGCCCATTGCCGGCGGAGGTTACTTCCGAATCTTCCCCTACTGGCTGACCCGGTGGGGACTGGGACGCGTCAACCGGGAAGGGCAGCCCTTTGTCTTCTACCTCCATCCCTGGGAGGTCGATCCGGATCAGCCGCGCGTGAAGGTCAGTGCCCGCTCCAGGTTTCGGCACTATACCAACCTGAGCAAGACCCATCACCGACTGGACCGATTGCTGAGCCAGTTCCGCTTTGCACCGGTAGGCACGGTGCTCGGACACGAAGCGGGCAGTCAGGAGACTGAGGTCGTGGAACTCGAAACATTGAGGAAGGCCGCCTGATGCAAGCTGTTTTCTGGGTCAGTGTGAGCTGGGTGCTCGGCGTGTATCTGGGTTATCCGCTGTTGCTGAAAGCCCTTGCCACCATCAGGACCAAGCCGGTACGAAAACAGGCGCAAACCGATGAAGCGCTGCCCTTCGTCAGTATTCTGATTGCGGCATACAATGAAGAGGATGTGATCGAGGCGACGCTCAGAAACAAGCTGAGTCAGGCCTATCCGAAGGACAAGCTTGAAATACTGGTTGTCTCGGACGAATCGACGGATCGAACTGATGAAATTGTCCAGCGTGTCAGCGCTGAATCGGACATCCCCGTGCGGCTCTTTCGCCAAAGCCCGCGCCAGGGCAAGACCGCGGGGCTGAACCTCCTGGTGCCGCACGCCCAGGGGGACATACTCGTCTTCAGTGATGCCAATTCGCATTATGCGCCGGATGCCGTGCGCACACTGGTACAGAACTTTGCTGATCCTGAAGTGGGTTATGTCACCGGTAAAATGGTGTACACCCACCCGGATGGCAGCCTGGTTGGTGATGGTTGCAGCGCCTACATGCGCTACGAGAACAGGCTGCGGGAACTGGAAACTCTTACCGGCAGTATTGTTGGGGTCGATGGGGGCATCGACGCCATGCGCAAGGCATTGTACACCGAGCTGAGGCCGGATCAGTTGCCGGATTTCGTGCAACCGCTTCATGTGGTGGACAAGGGATATCGGGTGATCTATGAGCCCGGTGCCATCCTCAAGGAAGCCGCGCTCGGCGAAGAAACCCGGGAATTCAGGATGCGGGTGCGCGTCTCGCTGCGTGCCATGTGGGCGCTCAGGGATATGGCACACCTGCTCAACCCGCTGGTCTCCGGTGGCTACAGTTACCGACTTTGGTTCCACAAGGTATTGAGATACCTGGTGTTCATACCGATGGCCCTGGCATTCCTGGCCAGCTTGTTGCTTAGTACCGTATCCATGGGGTGGCTGGTCATCTTTGCGCTTCAGTTGTTTGGCTATCTGCTGGCCTATGCCGGAACCGATGGTTACTTCGCATCGGCTCGTCCGGTACGTTTCCTGTCCTATTTTGTATTGATCAACGCTGCCTGTGCGGTGGCATTCTGGCGTTTTCTCAAGGGTGAGAAGCAAGTGATATGGCAACCGCGATCCGGATGACAGTCAAAGGAATCAGGCCCAGTGCATGGGTCGCCCTGACCCTGTTGGTGGGAGGGGTCGCCGCCTGGCCGACCTGGCAGGGTATTGTTCAGCAGTGGACCATTCTGGATGGCGGATACTCACATGGGTTTCTGGCCTTTGCCGTATTCGTCTGGCTGGTGTGGCAGCAGCGTGAAGAGCTGGATACCTGCAGGGTTCGCTGGAGCCCGCTTGGTGCGGGGATCGCCGTGCTTTTGTGGGGCGCATTGGTGGTGGGTGAGGTGCTGCTCATCGAAGCGGTCGAACAGCTCGCCGCGTTTGCGTTGCCATTTGCGATCATCTGGGCGCTGCTTGGCTGGCAGGTGACCCGGTTGCTCATTCTGCCTGCAGGCATTCTCTTCACGACGGTACCCGTCTGGGACGTCACCAGTTACACCCTGCAAAGCGTTACGGTGGCGGTGGATCACCTGCTGCTCAGCTTTTCGGACATACGCTTTCATGTGAATGATGTCTTTATCTCCCTGGAAGGCGTCGGTACCTTTGAGGTCGCAAACGGCTGCTCGGGACTGCGTTACTTTCTCGTCGGGCTGGTGGTGGCGCAACTGTATGCAGCCCTGTACCTCCGCACCTTGCCACGGCGGGTAGTCGTGATCGGGCTGGGCGTCCTGCTCTCTCTGGCCGCCAACTGGCTGCGCGTGTTTATCATTATCCTTGTCGGCTATTTCTCCGACATGCAGTCCGGTCTGATAGAAGACCATGAAATGTTCGGCTGGTTTCTGTTTGCCGGTATGCTGGTACTTTTCTACTTGCTGGCACTTCGGATTGAACGATCGGAACCTGCCATTGCGCATCAGGGCGAGGCTGACCGTAGCACTGGTAAAGCCTTTTCCGACGTATCGATAGTGCCGCGTGCACTCGTGCTGGTGGCGTGTGCGGGCCTGACCCTGGCCAGTTACGGGCTGACCACAGATTCGACTGATGTGCAGTCTCTGGAGAAAACCGACTGGCCGAAACGCTTGGACGGCTTTGTGCGCCTGCCCATCGTTCTCGATGCACCGTTGCAGCCCCAGTGGAGGGGATACGATGCCATGGAGCAAGTGGCTTACGTGCAACGTGACACCGAATCCCCCCGGCAAATGCAAGTATTTGCCTACCACTATGTGAATCAACGCCCGGGCCGGGAACTGGTACAGGATGCCAACAAGATCTATGACAGTTATCGCTGGAAGCTGATCCGCCAGAGCACCCTTCCGGCTGCGCACGGTCCCATAGGGGTGCTGGACTTGCAATCCACGCGAGACCAGCATTACCGCAAGATCGCCTACACGTACCGCGTGGCCGATGCCTGGTACGACGAAGG
>RFIV01000063.1 GCA_003695085.1 Gammaproteobacteria bacterium | reverse complement strand
GTGAATCGGAATAAGGGCGGGATTATAGCGTGTTCGCAAGCGCTGCGCATGTAGTCGTATGCCACGATAGGCGTGCCTGTGCGAATGAGATTTGTCATACAAATACTCAAATGATATTTTTGTTGTAGGATTGTCGAACAAAAGAGGGTGAGGCATGCGACGTTGGCAGTGTGTGGTATGTGGTTTTATCTATGATGAGGCGAAGGGGTTGCCCGAGGAGGGCATCCCGCCCGGAACGGCCTGGGAGGATATTCCGGATGACTGGCTGTGCCCCGAGTGCGGCGTGGGCAAGGAAGATTTTGAAATGGTGGAGCTGGACGCATGAGCACACCTCTTGTCATCGTCGGCACCGGCCTTGCCGGGTACACACTGGCGCGCGAGGTCCGCAAGCTCGATCCTGACCGCGAAATCGTCATGGTCACGGCTGATGATGGCAGCAGCTACAGCAAACCCATGCTTTCTACCGGATTTGCCAAGGGCAAGGCGGCAGACGGGCTGGTCATGGCCTCGGCTGCAGACATGGCCGCGCAGTTGAGGTTGGTGGTGCGCACGGGTACGCAGGTCGTGGCGCTGAATGCCCGGGAGCGTATACTGACTCTGGATACGGGCGAGGTCATTCAGGCGGAGGCCGTTGTTCTGGCAACCGGCGCCTCACCCATCCGGCTGCCTGTGGAGCAGCAGGCCCCCGAGCGTGTGTTTCACATCAATAGTCTGGAGGATTATCGGCGATTCCGGGATGCGTTACCGGATAGCGCACGTGTCCTGATCATGGGCGCGGGGCTGATCGGCTGCGAATTTGCCAATGACCTGCTTCAGGGCGGGCATTCACCGGAAGTTGTTGCGCCCTGTGACGCACCCCTGCCGGGACTGTTGCCGACGGAGGCCGGCCGGGTGTTGCAGGCCGGGCTGGAAGCTGCAGGCGCACGCTTTCACCTGCCCGCAGTCGTCACGCGTTTGACCGGGCATGAGAGCGGAGTGACGGCCGAACTGGATACGGGTGTGGCTCTGAAGGCAGACGCGGTGATCAGCGCCGTGGGGCTGCGGCCGGATCTGGCACTGGCTCAGGCGGCCGGCTTGGCGGTGAATCGCGGCATTGTCGTGGACCGTTATCTGCGCACCTCGGCTGAAGGCATTCACGCGTTGGGTGATGCGGCAGAAATCGAAGGGCAGGTGCGCCTGTACGTGCAACCCTTGATGGCGTCTGCCCGGGCGCTGGCCCGAACGCTTTGTGGCGAGCCCACGGCGGTCACCTTTGGCCCCATGCCCGTGGTGGTCAAGACGCCGGCCTGCCCGGTGGTGGTGTGCCCGCCCGAGGCACCGGAGGGGCAGTGGCACCTTCATGCCAGTGATGACATCAATCATGTGTGTCGGTTTGAGGATGCGCAGGGGCAGCTCAAGGGGTTTGCGCTGGTTGGGCCTGAGGCGGTGATGGAAAAAATGGCCCTCACGAGAGCGCTGACCTCAGGCTGAGGCATACTGATCGGCAGCTTTACCTGCATCTGGTGCGCGGGCGGCTGCGTGTACAGGATCAGGTCGTGTCGCCGGGTGATGCCCTCACCGTGACCGGCGATACGCACCTGTTGGCGGTCAGCGAAGGGGCGTCCGAGTGGGTGGTGTTTGATCTGCCACAACCGTCTTGACGGGTGCAGCGTCCAGCGCCTTGGCAAGGCATGAGCGACACAGGCAGCGCTGCCCTTCCTGCCAAGCCCACTTGTTGTCGGCGGAGGTGGGCATGGAAAAGCACCAGCACACGGATTTGCCGGCTTCAAGGTCGCACCTCAGGGGCTGCTGGCATTCCGGGCACAGGTGCGTGAATGCCTGGGGAATCTTGTCCAGGGTGTCTTTCATGGTGTCCTCCTTGTATACCTTATATTGTGGTATAAAATTTCCTTGGGTCAAATATATTGTGTTTCGGGTGTGAGTGTCACGGGTTGGCTGCATTCGTCGGTTGGAGCGGTCGTTTTGGCCATTGATGCAGGCTCGGGGCACTGGCAGGATGAGATCACCGAATTGATAAGGAGTGACGGGATGTCGGATGTAGTTGCACAGTTGCTGGAGTTGCTGACCCTCAAGCCGCTGGATGAATGTCTCTATCAGGGAGAAAGCCAGGACCTGGGCTTTCGCAATGTGTTTGGGGGGCAGGTGGTGTCCCAGGCACTGATGGCGGCCTACAATACGGTCGCCGAAGATCGGATTGCCCATAGCCTGCATGCCTATTTTCTGCGCCCGGGCGATCCGCATCACCCCATCTTTTATGAGGTCACCGAAGTCAGGGATGGCCGCTCGTTTTCCGTCAGGCGGGTGATCGCACGCCAGCACAACAAGGAAATACTGGCGATGATGGCCTCCTTCCAGACGCGTGAAGAGGGGTTTGATCATCAGGCAGACATGCCTTCAGTAGCCGGGCCGGATGGAATTCCCAGTGAACTGGAAATGCGGCGCAAGTTCCGGGATCTGATTCCGGAAAAGATACGTGAGCAGTTCACCTGTGACCGGCCCATTGAAATTCGCCCGGTCAATCCTCCCAACTATCTGAAGCCCGAACCCATGCCGCCCTTCAAATACAACTGGTTCCGGGCCATTCGGAAAATCCCGGACGATGTCCGCTGGCACCATGGCATTCTTACCTATGCGTCGGATTTCGGCCTGCTGGGTACCAGCTTGTATCCGCATGGCGTCACCTTCATGCAGAAGGACATGCAGGTGGCGAGTCTGGATCATGCGGTCTGGTTTCATCGGGATTTCCGGGTAGATGAGTGGTTGCTCTACAGCATGGACAGTCCCAGTGCATCCGGGGGACGAGGGTTCAACCGGGGGCTGATCTTCAATCAGCAGGGTACGCTGGTCGCCTCGACGGCGCAGGAAGCGCTGATTCGCCGACGACCGGACCGGGCATGAGCAAGATTTACCATCGGCTTGATGCACATCCGTGGCGTTCTGGACCGCATCACCGGGTTGGCGGGTTCAGCAACCCGGAGTCTCCACACGCGGATGGTCGGCGCAGCCCGGCCATGCGCAAGGTACTTGTGGAACTGATGCGACACGGCAACCAGGCACTGGATTTCATTCCTGATGAGCATGTCCGGACACAATCGGCCGCGCTGGCCGGCCTGGTATCAGTAACCGAGCCTTCACTGACGTGGTTGGGACAGGCCTGCTTTCTGATTCGCCTGCCCGGATGTACCATCCTGACCGATCCCTTTCTCGGCGAGCGGGCGTCGCCGGTGCCCTTTGCCGGCCCCCGCCGCCTGATTCCTCAGCCTGTTCCGCTTGCCTGCCTGAAGCCTGACGTGCTGGTCATTTCGCATAATCATTATGATCACCTGGATCGCGCGAGCATTCGGGCGCTGTGCCGCACCAAACCGGTTCAGATCGTGACCACTCCGGGCACGGGGAGGTCGCTGCGGGGGCTGGGTGCGACGGCGATTCACGAACTGGACTGGATGCAGTGCATCGAGCTGCATGAAGTGCTGTTCACGGTGCTGCCGGCCTGCCACTTCTCGGGGCGAACGGTCTGGGATCAGGACCGGGCCCTGTGGGGCAGTGTCCGTATCGAGCAGGGTGACCTGAGCCTGTTCTTTGGCGGCGACTCCGGCTATTCCTCCTGTTTCGCAAGGGCTGCGGATTTGCTCGGGCCTGTGCGTCATGCGCTGGTGCCCATCGGTGCCTATGGCCCGCCAGAAGTTTTTGCGCATGTACACATGAGCCCGGAAGAGGCGCGACGGGTGGCCGATGAGTTGGGGGCTGTGACAGCGGTGGGGATGCACTGGGGCACACTGCGTCTGACAACCGAGCCCTTCTGGGAGCCGAAGTCGCGCTTTCTGTCGGCACCCGGGCAGGCTGATGCCCTGTGCATGGGCGTGGGCGAAACGCGTCCGCTGACCTGAGCGTTCAGCCCGGTTAAAGCGCCCCGGTATTCTTGAGCCACTCCAGCACAAAGGCATAGGGCATGGGGCGGGCAATGTGGTATCCCTGGGCCAGGTCGCAGCGCAGGGCGCGCAGTGTATCAAGCGTGTCGTCGTCCTCGATGCCCTCAGCCACGACCTTGTAGCCCAGGCTGTGACACATCCGTACGGTTGTTTCGATGATCAGGCGACCATCCGTTGAATCGTTGATACCCGCTATGAGGGAGCGATCAATCTTGATTTCATGCAGGGGCAAGCGCTTGATCTGATGCAGGGAGGAATACCCGGCACCGTAGTCGTCCAGCGCGAGGGTGATGCCGGCTGAACTGAGCTGTTCCAGTGTATGGATGGCCTGCTCCGGATCTTCCATGATTGCCGTTTCGGTAATTTCCAGGATCAGACGGCTGGCGGGTTGCGCCTGTTCTGCCAGCGCGCCCAGAACGGTATCCACAAAATCCGGTGCGCTCAGGTCCCTGGCGGAAATGTTCACCGCGATGCGGGTATCCGGATACCCGTCCCGCTCAAGATCACTGAGCAGGCATATGGCTTCGTGAACGACCCAGCGCGTGAGCGCGTGAATCAGACCGGTTTCTTCCGCCAGGCCAATGAACTCCAGCGGCGGGATGGAGCCATGTCTCGGGTGCACCCAGCGCACCAGGGCTTCGAAGGTGGTGATGGCTCCCGTGTGAAGATCCTGCTGGGGCTGAAGATGAAGTTGCAACTGCCCGCTCCGGATGGCCTCGTCCAGTTCGCCCAGCAATGCCAGGCGCTTGGGGCTGTAGGGGTCCGCGTCCGGCCGATAGCGGCTCAGGGGCTGAGTCCGCTGGGTCATGTCCACGGCAATTTGCGCCTTGCGCAGCAGGTTGGTGGCCTCGCAGTCGTGGTCGGGCGCCTGTGCCAGGCCAATGCGCGGGTCCAGATCCAGTGGCATGTTCTGATAGGGCAACTTCTGGCTCAGATGCCGGAGCACCGGGCCGATATGCAAAGTCATGTCTCCCACGACCCGGGGGTTGTAAAGCAGGGCAAAGGTGCTGCCGTTGAGGCGGGCAATGCTTTCCCCGTTTTGCCCGGTCAGCGGCTGGGCGTCTGGCAGGAGGATGCTTTCATTCCTGAGCCGCTCGGCAGCCATTTTTACCACCACGTCTGCATGGGCCTGTCCCAGTGTTCTGTCGATGTCCCTCAGACGATTGAAGCGAACCAGCAGGATGCCCACCGGCTCTCCTTCGTCAATTTTCCTTTGTAGTGCCTCCACCAGTACGCTTCGGTTGGGCAGTCCGGTGACCGGGTCGTGCGTGGCTGCATAAAGGTGGTTCTCAGCCGCCTGTGCCCGCTCCTGTTCTAGCCTGACATTGGCCTGCTCGGCGCGAATTCGGCGCGTGCGTTCACGATACAGGCGGTCCACCAACCCAAAGGTCAGCAGTGCGGATTGTGCCCCGATGCCATAGAGCAATGCATGCAGGGTAAAGTGATTGGCGGGCAGCCAGCCGAATTTCTGCAGTCCGTTGATCAGCACCGAGGTTTCCAGAAACAACCAGCCGATATTGTAGGACAAGGCCCCGGGTTGGCGGTGCATGAGTACCAGGGGGC
>RFIV01000062.1 GCA_003695085.1 Gammaproteobacteria bacterium | reverse complement strand
CTACAATCCGCGCCTGGAAAGACGCTGCCTGAGCCGTTACGCTCAGAACATGACCGGATTCATGATGTTCAGACACCTACTGTTGTTTTGCCTTCTCGCACTGGGGCTTGCTGCGTGCAGTCTGGTGCCGCCCTCTCCTTCGGTCGGTCAACCAGTGCCGGTTACCGACGCGTCCCCTCTGCCGGCAGAAGACCCTGCGCCCTTTGTGCCGGCCTTGCCTGAATGGGACACGGACGCACTGGAGTCCGGACTGTCTCAGGTCGCGCTGAGCTGGGCGGACTCCGTCACGGATCACACCCTCTGGCCCCGACTGAGACGTGGCTTTGCACTGAACCTTGACGTTGAGAGTCAACGTGTTGAATCTCAGGTAACGTGGTATGCACGGCACCCCGACTACCTGAACCGGGTGTTTACCCGCGGGTCACGCTACCTGTATGCAATCCTCAACGAGGCCGAAAAACGGGGTATTCCGACCGAGCTGGCACTCCTGCCCGTGGTTGAAAGCGCGTTTGACCCCTTTGCCTACTCCCATGGCCGCGCTTCGGGAATCTGGCAGTTCATTCCCTCTACGGGCAAGCTTTATGGCCTCAAGCAGAACTGGTGGTATGACGGCCGCCGTGACGTTCTGGCCTCGACACGCGCCGCATTTGACTATCTGACCAAGCTCACAACCTACTTCGACGGGGATTGGTCGCTCGCACTGGCCAGCTACAACTCGGGGGCCGGCACGGTGCTGCGTGCTCAGCGCAAGAACCGCAAGCGTGGCCGTGGAACCGACTTCTGGTCACTGTCGCTGCCACGCGAAACCTCGGCATATGTGCCCAAACTGGTCGCCATCGCCCGAATCGTTCGTAATCCTGAAAAGTATGGCGTTACATTGCCGGACATTCCCGACGAGCCCTACTTCGAAGTCGTGCACTTCAAGGGCCAGCTGGACCTGTCCCAGGCTGCTCGTCTTGCAGACATTGATCTCGAGGAGCTGTATTACCTCAACCCCGGCTTCAACCAATGGGCCACGCCGCCGACCGGCCCCCATTACCTGCTTGTACCGGATGGCAAGGGCGATGTGTTCCGTCAGAACCTTGCACGCCTCTCTCCGGAGGAACGCGTCAACTGGACCCGGCACACGGTCAAAAGTGGCGAATCTCTGCTGTCGCTGGCCAAAAAATACCGGACAACCGTAGAGGTGATCCGCGAGATCAACGGCATCCGCGGCAATCTCATACGGGCAGGTCAGGCACTCATGATTCCCAGTGCCTTCAAATCGGGCAACTACTATGCGCTTTCTGCCCAAAATCGGTTGAAGCGCAAGCAGTCGAGACAGCCAAGAGGTTACAGCCGCAAACTCACCTACACCGTGCGCAAGGGCGATACATTCTGGGATATTTCGCGCAAGTTTGACGTCAACCACCGAGCGCTTGCCAAGTGGAACGGCATGGCGCCTACTGACCCGCTGATGCCCGGCCGCAAGCTGGTCATCTGGCAACGAGACGGCAAAGCGGCCAGCCGTGCGATGCTCGCGGACCGAAAAATCATACGCAAGGTCGGCTACCGTGTGCGTAACGGGGATTCACTCTATCGTATTGCCGGCCGTTTCAGCGTATCCGTCAACGATATCGTGAAGTGGAATGACCTGGATCCGGGAGATGTGCTTCGCCCAGGTCAGTCGCTCAGCCTGTATGTTGACGTGACCCGCACGCGCTGAGCCCCCCAGGGGGCACCCGTTGCTTCAGCGTTTCTGAGCCAGCATGTTCAGGCAAAGGTTCGCCTGCTGCACAAAATAGCGAAAGCCGGCGCGATGATCCTCCATGAGGCGTGCGCCGGCTGTGCCACGATCAGCATACAGCACCCCGATTTCCCGCCCCTGAGTCAGCAACCCGCCAAGCAGACACTGTCGCGCCCGCGTGAGATTGACCAGCGCGTCCGGTGCAAGATGCTGAAGCCGCACGTAATCCGGATGTCCCAGCCACACCACGCCATGCGTCTGCATGACCTCATACCAGAAGTTATTGCGCCTGCGACTGTATGTAAACCGAAAGGCCTGCACCCACTTTTCGGTACCCTCACCCACAGCCATTCGCGCCGAGAGACTGTTACGCTGAGGGTTGAGCAGTGCCAGGCAGACCCGCTCGAGCCCGACCGCCCGGTGCAGACCGTCCAGAATCATTCTGAACAATTCCGTTGAGCTGATTCCGGTGGCCATCGCCTGCATGATATCTTGCAGGATAGCCAATTGCAGCGCGCTGTCCGGCCCATTGCCATGCGTAGCTGGCACCCCCTCCTGTTCGCCGTCTGCCCGCCTGTGGGCCTGCGTTTGTCCGCTCAGCAGTGCGGTCAGCCGCTTGTCGCCGTAGGTCTGCCCGAGGGTTTCAGCCTCCTTGACCGCTTCGGACACCCCGGCACGCACGGTCTTGATTTCCAGCTCCAGGTCCCGGGCAGCCTTTTCCACGGCCTTTTTGACAGACGGATGCCCCGGCCCTCTGGCCAGCGCTTCAGCGATCTCGTGCCCCGCCCGTACCGCCAGTGCAGCTTTGCTGACAGGATTGTCCAGCGCCTCCTCAAGCACCGCTCCCAAACGCCAGTGTGTCACCAGGCCCCGCGTCAATTCCCGGAACCTGACGCCCAATACTTTCTCGGCCTCTCTGAGGTCGCCGGTCTCCACGTACACACGGGTCGCCTTGTCCACAATGGGATGCGGATAACTCCAGACCAGCAACTCTCCCATGTGATACAGCAGGCTGGCCACAAACACTTCCTCCCGAAGCTCGGACTTCAGCCCCCTGCACAGTTTCCGGGCCTGCGTCGCAGCGGTCACCGCCTGAGCAATGCGCGCTACCAGCTGTTCACTGGCATCCGGTCCCAGCAGCTGCTCTGCCAGAAGAGCGCCGACAGACAGTGCGCGGATCGTGTCGAACCCCACGTGCATGATGGCCCGTGAAATGGTGCTGACAGGGATTTCCTGCGGATTGAATGCGGCGCTGTTGGCCGCCTTGAGCACCTTGCCCGTGAGTGACGGGTCTTTCATGATGGCGTTGGCCAGCTGTTGTACCGAAGTCTCATCAGAAGCCGTCAGCCGGTTCAGCTCCTGAATGACAGCCCCCAGCGACACGGCTTTCATTTCGCTGAGCTCGTCCAGCCATTGCTCCAGATTCTGGGGCGCAAATCCGCTCAAGAGACACCCTTCAAAGTTTTAATGCTTCGAACACACGCCGGGGTTGATCTTGGCTCACGTCCCACGGCACACTAACTGTTTGCCTCCCATTGGAAAACAGGAGGCTATTACAAGGTTAGAACAGCTCCAACATAAAAACCAAAGGACAACCTGATTCATGCGCTTTTTTTGCCGCACTTTGCTGACATTGCTCGCCTGGGTCTTTTCCTTCTCTCTCGCCCAGGCGGCTCCCACCCACGGTCTGGCCGTATACGGCGACCTCAAGTACCCCGAAGATTTTACCCATTTCGACTATGTGAATCCGGACGCGCCCAAGGGCGGGCATGTGCGTCTGGGCACAGTCGGGGACGGCTTTGACAGCCTCAACCCCTTTCTGGTCAAGGGTGTGGCAGCAGAGGGTCTGGACTGGCTGTACGACTCCCTGACCAAGCATTCCGGGGATGAGCCCTTCAGTGAGTACGGATTGATTGCGCAAAAGATAGAGGTCGCAGAAGACCGAACCTCCGTGACCTTTCATCTCAACCCTCAGGCCCGGTTCCAAGACGGCCACCCGATCACCGCCGAGGACGTCGCCTTTACCTTTGAAATGCTGACCACGCACGAGCGGGCGAACCCTTTCTATCGCGCGTACTATCGCGATGTCAAAGACGTCAAAATCATCGATGAGCGGACGATTCGCTTTGAGTTTCAGGACGGCAAGAACCGTGAGCTGCCCCTGATACTTGGCCAGATGAAAGTGCTGCCCAAACACTATTTCGAGAAGCACGATTTCGGCAAGGCCGATCTGACGATTCCCGTAGGAAGTGGCCCCTATCGCATCGAGAAGCTCAGTCCCGGCCAGGATATCACCTACACGCGCGTCAAGGACTACTGGGCCAAAGATTTGCCGGTAAACCGGGGCTTTTACAACTTTGACCGCATCACAATCAAGTATTTCAAGGATTCAACGGTGGCTCTGGAGGCCCTGAAGTCCGGTGATTACGACTTTCGGCAGGAGAATGTCTCCAAGTTCTGGGCGACTGCCTATATCGGTCCGGCTGTAGAGCGCGGAGACATTATCAAGGAAGAAGTCCGTCACGGCATGTCCGTGGGCATGCAGGGATTCCTGTTCAACACGCGCCGCCCGATGTTCGATGATCCGCACGTGCGCGAGGCACTGGCCTACGCATTCGATTTCGAGTGGACCAACCAGAACCTGTTCTACAACCAATACAGCCGCACGCGCAGCTATTTCCAGAACTCCGAACTGGCCGCGACCGGCACCCCGGGTGAAGCAGAGCGTGCCCTGCTTGAACCATTCAGGGGCCAGCTGGATCCCAGGGTCTGGACAACCGAGTACAACCCACCGTCCAACCCCACGCCCGGTAACATCCGCCAGAATCTGAAAAAGGCCGTTGTGTTGCTGAAAAAAGCCGGCTGGGGCATGAAGAACGGTGTACTCACCCGCAAAAAAGACGGAACGCCCCTGCAGTTCGAGATTTTGCTGGTGAGCAAGGACTTTGAGCGCATTGTTCAGCCTTTCATTCAGAATCTGAGCAAAATCGGGGTCAAGGCAACGATTCGGCTGGTAGATTCCACCCAGTATATCAATCGTATCCGGAGCTATGATTTCGACATGTTCGTCGGCACGATTCCGCAGTCCCTTTCACCCGGCAATGAGCAGATGGAGTACTGGCATTCAACGCGTGCCGATCAGCCTGGTTCGCGCAACTATACAGGCGTCAGGTCTCCGGTGATTGATGCACTCGTGGAACGCGTGGCCCAGGCACCCGACCGCCAGTCACTGGTAAACACAGTGCGTGCACTGGACCGCGTGCTTCAATGGCAGTTTCTGGTCATCCCACAGTGGCACATCCCCTACCTGAGACTGGCCTACTGGAAACAGCTGGCCCACCCCGACAAAGCCCCGCTTTCGGGGCTGGACTTTGATACCTGGTGGATGAAGCCGTAACCGATGGCGACCTATATACTGCGCCGGCTGGCGCTGATGGTTCCGACACTCATAGGCATCCTGCTGATCAATTTTGCCATCGTGCAGGCGGCTCCGGGCGGGCCGGTCGAGCAGATGCTCGCGCGTCTGCACGGCATCACACCGGACCTGCAAAGCCGCATGGGTACCGGCGCCGAAGTACAGACCAGCACCTCAGCCGCGTCTGATGGCTCCGGCTACCGGGGCGCTCAGGGCCTGGATCCGGAACTGGTCAAACGCATCGAGAAGCTCTACGGGTTTGACAAGCCGGCATGGGAGCGGTTCCTGCTCATGCTGGGCAACTATGCCCGGTTCGAGTTTGGCGACAGCTTCTACCATGACCGTTCCGTGATCGACCTGATCATCGAGAAGATGCCGGTATCCATATCGCTGGGCTTGTGGTCGACCCTCATTATCTACCTCGTGTCCATCCCCCTGGGCATCCGCAAGGCGGTGCATGATGGGTCGCGTTTCGATGTCTGGACCAGTACCGTCATCATTGCCGGCTACGCCATCCCCGGGTTTCTCTTCGCCATCCTGCTCATCGTGCTGTTTGCAGGCGGTACCTGGCTTGACTGGTTTCCGCTCAGGGGCCTCACATCCGAAAACTTCGACCAGCTCCCCTGGTACGGCAAGATCGCCGACTATGCCTGGCACCTGGTGCTGCCCGTCACAGCCAATGTGATCGGAGGTTTTGCAGCCCTCACGATTCTGACCAAGAATTCTTTTCTGGACGAGATCCGCAAGCAATATGTGGTGACAGCACGCGCCAAGGGACTTGAAGAATCCCGCATTCTCTATGGTCATGTTTTCCGAAATGCCATGCTCATCGTCATTGCAGGCATGCCGGCAGCCCTGATCGGCATTTTCTTTACCGGTTCACTGTTGATCGAAGTGGTCTTTTCCCTCGACGGACTGGGACTGCTGGGTTTTCAGTCGACTGTAAACCGTGACTATCCCGTGATGTTTGGCACACTGTATATCTTCACCCTGGTCGGTCTGGTGCTCAAACTGATCAGTGACCTGATGTACGTGTGGATTGATCCACGCATCAATTTCGAGAACCGGGAGCAGCGCACATGAAGGCCTGGTTCCGCCCGTCACAGTGGTCACCACCGAACCAGCGCCGCTGGCACAAGTTCTGCCAGAATCGCCGCGGCTACTGGTCGCTCTGGATTTTTCTCGTGCTCTTCGGCCTTTCTCTGTTCGCCGAATTCATTGCCAACGACAAGCCCATACTGGTGCGCTTTCAGGATCAGTGGTATTTCCCTGTATTCAAGGCCTACCCGGAGACCGAGTTCGGAGGCTTTTTTGAAACGGAGGCGGATTACCGGGATCCGGAAGTTCAGGCACTGATCGAGGCAGACGGCTGGATGCTCTGGCCACCGGTCCGATACAACTACAAGACAATCAACTATCAACTGGATGTGCCGGCCCCTGCTCCGCCCAGTGCCGAGAACTGGCTGGGCACCGATGATCAGGGCCGGGATGTGCTGGCCCGCGTGATATACGGCTTCAGGATCAGTATCGTGTTTGCGCTGCTGGTGACCTTCTTCGGATCCATCGTCGGAATCGCGGTGGGTGCCGTACAGGGCTATTTTGGTGGCGCAATCGACTTGCTCGGTCAGCGCTTTCTGGAAATCTGGTCCAGCCTTCCGGTGCTGTTCATTCTCATCATCCTGTCGAGTTTTGTCGCACCGAATTTCTGGTGGCTGCTGGGCATCATGCTGCTGTTCAGCTGGACCAGCCTGGTGGACGTCGTGCGTGCCGAATTCCTGCGCGCGCGCAATTTCGAGTATGTACGCGCAGCCCGGGCG
>RFIV01000061.1 GCA_003695085.1 Gammaproteobacteria bacterium | reverse complement strand
TTTGGACGACAGCCAGCCCTTGCGGATCGGGCGACCCGCGATAAAGCGTTCGCTCTGTATGCTGGCACTGCTCAAAACCATGTCCATGAGGTGGATCTGATCCTCACGTACGCTCATGGTATTCTCCAGGGCCTCCAGCTCCGCACTCAGACTGTCGGCATCCGCGTTGATCATGGTCTCTGCAAGCGGTTGTGGTCCCCCCACGCCGGGATCCTCGTCAAAATCAAACTCCTTCGGATCCAGCCCGGCAGCGTCCGTGATGCGTTCACCGACGGCCTCCATACGCGTCATGCGTGCCTGCAACTGTCCCAACCGCAGGGTCAGCGCATTGAGTTCTTCCTGGGACTGCTTTTCCCGCATCTCATAGGCTTGGCGCAATGCATCATATTCAGCCTGCAAAGCCGAGAGAGCCTGCTTCGCATTTTGCGACGAGTCAGTCTCAGCCGGTGCAGCCATCCGCACGCCCAGCCACACACCCGCCCCGATCAGCGCGACAACCAGACATACCGCCGCCACCAGGTGCCCGGTATGAAGATTCAGGGTACGTGAGGGTGTCCCCTTCTTGCCCAAGACGATAATATTCATGGATGACAGATTGAGTTGTTGTATCGGCAAGTACCAATGTAGCGCGGATTGTAGCAGAACTCCTGCCCTTTACCGATGTTTTGTGTAACCCAGTTTAAGAATTTGTACCCAAATGTCCAAGACACGCCCCAAAAGACCTGATCAGATTGCACGAGAGCACAATCGCTTGCAGAAGTTGCTGGAGGAGGCTCTGAACCATGATGCGCTGAATGCCAGGTTTCGACAGGCATTGCCGGCACATCTGAGCCAACTTGTAACGCTGATCAGCGTTCAGCAGGGCATTCTGACGGTCGTGGTACCTGACGGCACGGTGGCCGCCCGATTGCGTATGGAGCAATCGGCAATCATGTCCCGCCTGCGTGAAGGTGGGGAGCCTTTTGACTATTGCTACACGTTCAGGATTCGTATCCGGCCGCAGGCACGCGCCAAACGAGCACGCCCCAAACCGATACCCATCTCCAAAGAAAATGCCGGGCTCCTGCTTCAGGAGGCCCGGCAAACAGATGATGAAGGATTGAGCAAGGTGCTGGAAGCCCTCGCCCGGCAGGCGCGTTAGTGCGCCAGCAGGGGCTTGAGGTAGGAAATGGGCGCTTCCTCGGCATCCTCAAAGGTCACCACTTCCCAGGCATCCTCCTGACGAATCAGCTCGCGCAGGAGCTGGTTGTTCAGGCCGTGCCCGGACTTGTGCCCGCGAAACTCGCCAATCAGGCTGTTCCCGAGCAGGTAGAGGTCACCAATGGCATCCAGTACCTTGTGTTTCACAAACTCGTCGTCGTAACGCAGTCCGTCCTCGTTGAGGATCTTGTACTCGTCCACAACGATGGCATTGTCGACACTGCCGCCCAATGCCAGGTTCATGGCCCGCAGTTGTTCGATGTCCTTCATGAAGCCGAATGTGCGCGCCCGGCTCACTTCCTTGACGAAGGAGGTGCTGGAGAAGTCAATCACGGCCTTCTGATCACGTCCCTTGAAGACGGGGTGATCGAAATCGATCGTGAAGGTGACCTTGAAGCCTTCAAACGGCACGAAGGTAGCACGCTTGTCGCCTTCAGTTACGGTGACTTCCCGCTTGATGCGAATGAACTGCTTGGCCGATTCCTGTTCGGCAATTCCCGCTGACTGGATAAGAAAGACAAAGGGGCCGGCGCTGCCGTCCATGATGGGCACTTCCGCTGCGTTGACTTCAACAAAGCAGTTGTCGATTCCCAGTCCGGCCATTGCGGAGAGCAGGTGCTCCACTGTCGCGACCTTGACGCCGTCTTTCACCAGCGTGGTGGAAAGCATGGTCTCACCCACATTTTCGGCACGCGCCGGAATCTCGACCACCGGGTCCAGATCCACGCGCCGGAAAACAATGCCGGTATTGACCGGCGCCGGACGCAAAGTGAGCAGAACCTTCTGCCCGGAGTGCAGCCCCACGCCAGTCGCGCGGATTGTATTCTTGAGGGTGCGTTGCCTGATCATTCTCTGCCTACCACCTTTTCCAGAGGCCAAATTTCGCGCAAATCATACCAGAAAGGCTCTAGTGCCTCCAACCTAATCCACGCGAAACATGACGTGGTTACGGGTTTTGCCTACCGGTTCCGGTCAGTCTGCCTGGCGACGCAGGAAGGCCGGAATATCGAGGTAGTCCACGCTTTTGTCATCCGCGGCCACACTCTCTCGTGCCACGGCCGTGTTGCCTGCGGTCACCGGTGCGCGCTTGCGCATGACCGCCGGACGATCCAGCTGGTTGTAATCCACGGTACCATCGGCATGGCGGGTGTTATCCACCACCTTGCGCGGCCCTTCTGCCGAGGCGATGCCACCCAGGCCGGTTGCGACCACGGTCACACGCAGCTCATCACCGCAATCCGGGTCAATGGCCGTCCCGACAACAACGGTCGCCGCATCGGACGCGATCTCTTCAACGATGTTACCCACCTCGGAGAATTCGCCCAGGGACAGATCCGGACCTGCCGTGATGTTGACCAGAATACCCCGTGCGCCGGACAGGTTGATGTCATCCAGCAGCGGGCTGCGAATGGCGCGCTCGGCGGCTTCCACGGCACGGTTGTCACCGGTGGCAGAGCCTGACCCCATCATTGCCATGCCCATTTCGGACATGACTGTGCGCACGTCGGCAAAGTCCACGTTGATCATGCCCGGACGGATGATGAGGTCCGCGATACCCTGAACGGCATTGAGCAGTACATCGTTCGCGGCTGCAAAGGCATCCAGCAGGCTGGTGTTCTTGCCCATGACGCTGAGCAGCTTCTCGTTCGGGATGGTGATCAGCGAGTCCACATGCTGGGCGAGTTCCTTCAGCCCGGCTTCCGCGACTTTCATGCGCTTGCCGCCTTCGAACGGAAACGGTTTGGTGACCACGGCCACCGTCAGGATACCCAGCTCGCGCGCCACTTCCGCCACGACCGGCGCGCCACCGGTACCTGTACCGCCGCCCATACCGGCCGTAATGAAGACCATGTCTGCCCCATCAAGCGCCTCGGCGATGCGCTCGCGATCTTCCTGAGCAGCCTGACGCCCGACTTCCGGATTGGCACCGGCACCCAGCCCCTTGGTAATGGTGTTTCCGAGCTGAATCAGATACTTGGCATCCAGATCCTTCAGCGCCTGAGCATCGGTGTTGGCACAGATGAATTCCACACCGTCAATGGAGCTGCTGAGCATGTGCCTTACGGCATTGCCGCCGCCACCACCGACACCCACAACCTTGATGACTGCGTTTTGAGGTTGATTTTCAACGAGTTCAAACATTTCCCCTTCTCCTTCGTTTTTATAACGTATTCAAGTTGTCAAAAGTTGCCTTTGAACCAGTCCTTCAGCTTTTGCACGAAGCTGACAGATGGTTCGGATGAGACTACAGGCGAAGCGCCCTGCGCCTGTTTGTCAAAGCCATACATCAACAGCCCGACAGCCGTTGAATAGATCGGGTTGCTGACCACATCGGTCAATCCCCGGACCCCCTGAGGCGCCGCCAGCCGCACCGGCATGTGGAAGACCTCTTCGGCCAGTTCCACAACGCCTTCCATACGTGCCGTGCCCCCTGTGAGCACGATGCCGGCGGCGACGAGGTCCTCGTAACCCGAGCGGCGCAGTTCGGACTGCACCAGCGTAAACAGTTCTTCGTAACGCGGCTCGACCACCTCTGCCAGCGCCTGACGCGACAGATCCCGAGGAGGGCGATCGCCCACTCCGGGCACCTTGATCATTTGTTCAGGCCCGGCCAGCTGGGTCAGCGCACAGGCATACTTGATCTTGATCTCTTCCGCATTTTGCGTGGGTGTCCGCAGGGCCATGGCGATATCATTGGTAACCTGATCCCCGGCAATGGGAATGACCGCCGTATGGCGAATGGCACCGCCGGTAAAGATGGCGATATCGGTCGTACCCCCACCGATATCGACCACGCAGACACCCAGCTCCTTCTCGTCTTCCGTGAGCACGGCGTAGCTGGAAGCGAGCTGCTCCAGAATCACGTCATCCACCATCAGCTCGCAGCGACGCACACACTTCTCGATATTCTGGTAGGCATTCACGGCACAGGTCACCAGATGCACCTTGGCCTCCAGCCGCACACCGGACATGCCAAGCGGCTCCTTGATGCCTTCCTGATTGTCAATCACGTATTCCTGCGGCAAGACGTGCAGAATCCGCTGGTCCGCGGGGATCGCCATCGCCTGTGCAGCATCCAGGACGCGCTCGAGATCTGCCGGGCTGACCTCCCGATCCCGGATGGCGACGATGCCATGCGAGTTCATACTGCGAATATGGTTGCCTGCAATGCCGGCGTAGACTGAGTGAATCTGGCAACCCGCCATCAGTTCGGCTTCTTCCACCGCACGCTGAATGGCCTGCACGGTCGATTCGATATTGACCACCACGCCACGCTTCAGCCCCCGCGACGGATGTGTACCAATACCAATCACTTCAATATCGCCTTCGGCATTCTTCTTCCCGACAATTGCCACTACCTTGGAGGTGCCAATGTCGAGCCCGACTATCATGTTTCCTTCTGCCGCTGTCATACCCTGCCTCTTCAGCTGAGCGGTTGGAGTTCTGCCTGCTTCGTTGCACGCCACTTGACGGCCACGCCGCGCTCATACCGTGCATCGATGCGTTCGATTTCTTGTGTCCGGGCAATCAGCCCCGCCCGGAGGACCTCGACTGTCCGCTGGAGCCGTGCATCCATGTCATCATGGCCCAGCCTGATTTCCCAGCCCTGATCGGTGACCAGAGTCCAGGCGCCCCGGGCTTCCTGCTCAAGCGTCAGGATTCTGAGTCCCACCGGAGCCAGTGCGTTCGACCAGCGCCGCCAGGCGTTCCAGAGATCGGACGGCTGCGCCGATGTACCCTTGAGAAGCGGCAGGCCCAACCCCGCCACTTCGCCTTCAAAGATCTCGCCTGAACGATCCAGCAAACGACCGCCCTCGAGCCGTGCAACCGGTACGCGCTCTTCAATGGCCACCCGAATCTCGTCCGGCCAGCGACGCTGGATGCGGGTATGAGCCACCCAGGGCAGCGCAGCCCGTATTTGCCGATCCAGCTCGGCCAGATCCAACGCGATAAAGCTCTCGCCCAGAAATACCCGCGCCACGCGATCCAGATCCGGGGGCTGTACATGCTCTGTGGCGGCTGCCAGCGTCACACGGCGCAGCGGATGATCCAGCATGTCGAACGCTGCCGCCAGGCTTCCGACCAATAAAACGCTGAGCATGAAAATCCGGCCATGGTGCCAGACGCTCGCCCAGGGGATCAGCGCCCAGGCGTCAGCCAGCCGCCGGCCAACAGCCCTGACGGATGGCCGACTCGCTTCAGCCTGGCTGAAGCTGGCTCCCCTCTGTGGAGTCGTCCGGCGTGCCATGTTCAGTTCGCCTCCAACGTCGTATCCAGGATGGCCAGGCAGAGGGCGTCAAAATCCAGGCCTTCATGCGCTGCTGCCATGGGTACCAGGCTGTGATCGGTCATGCCCGGCACCGTATTGACCTCGAGCAACCAGGGCTGACCCTCTCCGTCAATCATGAGATCAACGCGTCCCCATCCCTCGCACCCACATGCCCGGCAGGCCTCTTCAGCCAGCGTCCTGACATCTGCTTCCTGCTCTGCCGACAGGCCCGCGGGGATAAAGTAACGCGTGTCATCGCTGAGGTATTTTGCTTCATAGTCATAGAAGGCGTTATCGGTTTCCATACGGATGACCGGTAACGCGCGTCCACCGAGCAGGGCAACGGTATATTCCTGCCCTTCAATCCAGCGTTCGAGCAGC
>RFIV01000060.1 GCA_003695085.1 Gammaproteobacteria bacterium | reverse complement strand
GTATAGAGTACCGTAGCAATCTTGGCGACCTCCGAGGCCTGAAGACGGAATACCACGAGATCGAGCCAGCGACTGCTGCCGTTCACTGTTTTGCCGATGCCCGGTATGAGCACAAGTACCAGCAGTGTCAGGGTTCCCAGAATCAGCAGGCCATCCTGCTTCTGCCAGAAGCTCATCGGAACGCGCAGCACGGCAAATCCTACCACCCATGCCATGCCCAGGTAGATTGCCTGCCGTACGGCAAAATGCATTGGATTCCCGGTCAGCGAGCGCGCTATGTCCACCGAAGCAGACCCGACCATCACCAGGCCGATGATGGACAATGCCAGTGCTGCCATCAGCAACGGCTGGTCAATGGCAAACTGTCGGGAAGGATGAGGCATGGCTGCGTCAAGGTTCATGCGCAAACCTCCCTGGCCCACTCCAGTACCCGAGCCTCGAACACTTTGCCCCGCTCGGCATAACCTGAAAACTGATCGAAACTGGCGCACGCCGGCGACAGCAGCACAGCATCTCCGGCTTCAGCCACCTGACGAGCCCTGAGCATGGCCTGCTCGAGATCTGCGGCAGATTCCACGGCCAGACTGTCGGCCACGCTTTCACGAATCCGCCCCGCATCCTCACCAAAGACAATGAGAGCCCGGACCTTGCCTTGCAACGTCTTCAGGGGCGCAAAATCCTGTCCCTTGCCCTGTCCGCCTGCCAGCAGGACGATCTGCTCATGCCGGGCGGACAGCCCCTCTACGGCTGCAAGCGTTGCACCGACATTGGTTGCCTTGGAGTCGTTATACCACTGCACCCCCCGGATGTCCGCAACATGCCGGCAGCGATGGGGCAAGCCGCCAAACGTTGCCATCTCGGCCGCAATCTGCGCCGGAGTGAATCCCATGGCATGGGCCGCCGCCATGACGACCCCCGCATTGAACAAATTATGAGTTCCTGCCAGTCTGATCGTGCGGCCCTGCAGGACTGTCTCACCTTCAAAACGCACGCAGCCACCTGACGTGTCAGCGACTATCTGCCACTCGGCATTGGCCGACGTGCCCACGGATATCGCTGCACCCCGGGATGGTCGGGTTCTTGAATCATCCGCATTGAAGATGACCTGACCTGCGCCCTCGAAGATGACATGCTTTGCAGCAGCATAGGCTTCAATGTCCGAGTATCGATCGAGATGATCTTCCGATACATTCAACATGATGGCGACATCCAAGGCGGGGCGTTCCAGCCTTTCAAGCTGAAAACTGGATAACTCGAGCACATATACTTTCGCCGGCAGCGCCAATGCATCCAGGGCAGGTATACCAATATTGCCTGCCATCTGAGCCTTGCAGCCCAGCCCCGTCAAAACATGCGCAAGCCAGGCTGTCACGGTACTCTTTCCGTTCGAGCCGGTGACGCCGATCACCGGCACTCTCACATTTGCCAGGAAGGCTTCGATGTCGGAGGTTACTCGGGCACGATGGGGTGACACCGCAGGATCATCCAGGGGCGTACCCGGGCTCAGCCAGATCTTCGCCGCCCGGTCAAACCACGCCTCTGACCAGGTGTTTACATGGACTTCAACGCCCAGTGCCTGACATTGCGCCATTCGTTCAGCGTTTGGCTGCCCCCGGTCAATCACGACACAGGACTCATTGCGGCTGGACAGAAAACGCGCGCACGACAGCCCTGTCGCTCCGAGGCCGACAATCAGATTGGCAATGTCGTAGCTGCGCGTTTCGTTCATCGTATTTTCAGTGTGGCCAGACCCACAAGCACCAGAATGACAGTAATGACCCAGAAGCGCACAATCACGCGCGGTTCAGGCCAGCCCTTCAGTTCAAAATGGTGGTGCAACGGTGCCATGCGAAAGATCCGCCGCCCGGTCAGCTTGTATGAGCCCACCTGAAGGATCACTGAAACGGTTTCCATCACGAAAACGCCTCCCATGATGAACAGGACGATCTCCTGCCGCACGACAACCGCTACCACACCCAGTGCAGCACCCAGTGCCAGCGCACCCACATCTCCCATGAATACCTGCGCCGGATAGGTGTTGAACCACAAGAATCCAAGCCCCGCACCCACCAAGGCGCCCAAGAAGATAATCAGCTCGCCCGCTCCGGGGACATGAGGGATAAGCAGGTAATCTGCAAAGCGGGCATGGCCGGACAGGTACGCAAATATGGCCAGACCACCGCCCACCATAACGGTCGGCATGATTGCCAGCCCATCCAGCCCATCCGTCAGGTTGACAGCGTTGCTGCTACCCACGATGACCAGGTAGGTCAGCAGAATAAACCAGGGCCCCATATCCAGTGCCACATCCTTGAAGAACGGCACGATCAATTGCGTCTCGACCGGCGACTGAGCCGTCATGTACAAAAAGATGGCGGCGACAAACCCGAATACTGACTGCCAGAAGTACTTCCAGCGCGCAGGCAGTCCACGTGGATTCTTTTCCACCACCTTGCGCCAGTCATCCACCCAGCCAATTGCCCCGAAAGCCAGCGTGGTCAGCAATACCACCCAGACGTAGCGATTTCCGAGGTCTGACCACAGCAGGGTGGAGATGGCAATAGCCACCAGAATCAGTCCACCCCCCATTGTCGGTGTCCCGGCCTTGCTGAAGTGGCTTTCCGGGCCATCATCCCGAACCGCCTGGCCAATCTGGTAGTAACTGAGCTTGCGAATCATGACCGGCCCCAGAATGAGACTGATGGCCAGCGCTGTGAGGACCCCCATGATGCCGCGGAGCGTCAGGTATCGAAAGACGCCCAGCCCGTCAATGTATTGAGACAGATAATCTGCAAGCCACACCAGCATCAGTTGAGGCCTCTTTTTGTTTTCATGAAATCAACCACCTTTTCCATGCGTGCCGAACGAGATCCCTTGACCAGAACGGCTACCGGCGAGCCAGCCCGATCCGTTTCTGCCAGCAGCCAGTCTGCGGCGGCCTCAGGCGTCGGGTACCAGTTCTCACGTTGCAGACTCGCTGGCCAGTCACCCACTCTGACTACCTGAATCCCCTTGGCCTGCGCGGCTTCCAATACTCGCTGATGCTGCGCCAGGGCATGATCACCCAGCTCCGCCATGGCACCAAGCACCGCCACCTTTACAGGCTCCCGGCGTGCCGCCAGCACATCCAGTGCGGCAAGCATCGCCTCGGGGTTGGCATTATAGGTATCATCTATCAGCGTCACCGCCCCCAGCGATATCTCGGCCAGCCGCCCTGACTGCCCCCTGAAGCCCGCCAGTTTCCGAACTGCTTTATCAGCCTCCACCCCCAAAGCCAGACATCCGGCGATGGCTGCCAACGCGTTATCCACACTATGCAATCCCGGCAGCGCCAGCTTGAGCTCGGCCACGTGAGCACCCTCAACGAACACCTGAACGGTCCCCTCAGCAGACACCTCAGCGGCCACATCGGCTGTCGCATCGCGACCAAACGTAAGAATCCGGCAGCCGCCTGGTACTGCCTGCTTCAGAGCATCGGTATAAGGCTGATTGGCGGGCAGTATCGCGGTGCCCCGCTCATCCAGACCGGAGAAAATTTCCGATTTGGCCTGCAAAATTTTTCCGGGGCCACCAAATTCACCCACATGCGCCAACCCAACGGAGGTCACCACCGCGACCCGGGGCCGAACCAACGCTACCAGGCGGGCGATTTCACCCACATGATTGGCGCCCAACTCCACCACAGCCTGAGCGTGCGCGTCATCCAGCCCCAATAACGTCAAGGGCACCCCGACATGGTTGTTCAGATTGCCGGGGGTAGCCCAGGTCCGCCCCCCCAAAATCGTTCGGCACATTTCCTTGACGGTTGTTTTGCCCGCACTCCCCGTGAGCGCCAGCACGGGCGCATCGAACCGTTGGCGATTAGCCGCGGCCAGCGCCTGCAATCCGGACAATGTGTCCCGAACCACAACCTGACTGACGCCTGCCACTTCCCGGGAAGTCATGGCCGCAACAGCACCCGCCTCGATAGCGGCCCGGACATGATCATGCCCGTCAAAGCGCGGGCCCTCGAGCGCGACAAACAGGGCCCCGGTGCAGTCCTGGCGCGAATCCGTCACTACCCGGTCAAAGGCACAGTCTTCCCCTGACTGCCAACCATCAGTGCACCTGACAACATCCGCCAGCGTCCAGTGACCCATCATTGCTGTGCCTCCCTGGAACGCCTGGCTGACAGCGCCTGTCTTGCAACATCGAGATCGCTGAAGGCAAATCGCTGCCCGGCAACTTCCTGATAGGTTTCATGCCCCTTTCCGGCCAGCAGGATCAGATCGTCCGGTGACGCCCGTTCCACGCAATACCGGACAGCCATTTCTCTGGGCTGAATACAGGTCGCACGATGAGGCCGCTCCATTCCACCCAATATGTCGCGCAGAATGGCTTGTGGCGACTCTCCACGTGGATTATCGTCCGTCAACACCACGCGATCCGCCTGCTCTTCAGCGACCCGCCCCATGGCCGGGCGTTTGCCCCGATCTCGCTCGCCCCCACAACCAAAGACAACCCAAAGGCGACCGTTGCAGTGACCCCGCAGCGCCGAGAGCGCCTGTTCCAGCGCATCGGGCGTATGGGCATAGTCGATCACCACGGCGGGCATGTCCGGCTGATGCAGCATCTGCATGCGGCCCGGAACAGCCGCCAGCGCACCCATCCATTCCGCCACGCGCTTGACACCATGTCCGCAAGACGCCATGTAGGCCGCCGCTGCCAGCGCATTCTGTACGTTAAATTCGCCTATAAGCGGCAGGTAAAAGGGTGCTCGCTCCCCGCCGATGACCAGCTCCCCCTGAAAACCATCAGGCTGACGCACCAGGTGACATGCATGGACATCGCTATCCGGTGTGCCGTAGCTGATTACCTGCTCCGGGTGCGCCCCTTTCAGTTCGCCATACCATTGCGCCCCGACGGGATCTGCAATGTTGATAATGGCGGTATCCAGCGGTGCCTGTTCAAAGAGCTTGCGCTTGGCCGCCGCATAGCGTGCAAACGTCCCGTGATAGTCCAGATGATCACGAGTGATATTGGTAAACACAGCCGCGGCAAACCTGACGGACGCGGTACGTTGCTGATCGAGTGCATGGGAAGACACTTCCATCGCCACATCCGTCAGCCCCTGATGACTGAGTTCCGCCAGCATCCGATGCAGGGAGACGACATCCGGCGTAGTGTTGAGTGTCGCTTGCAGCGCGCCTGGCACGCCCTGTCCGACCGTACCGATGACGCCCGCCAGCCGCGAAGCCCGTCTGAGCATCTGCGCGATGAAATGAGTAACTGACGTCTTGCCGTTCGTGCCTGTCACGCCAATAACGGTCAGCGGCCCGCTGGTCACCGAACCATACAGTGTATGCGTGATGTCGCCTGCGTAGGCGCGGGCACGAGGGGTTTGCCACACATACGTGCCATCACGGCATTCAAGGCTCTCGGGGCCTTCAGCGATAACAGCCGCTGCATCACGAGCAATGGCCTGGTCGATAAATTTCCGTCCGTCAAGCCTGGCGCCCTGCAAAGCCACAAACAGCTCCCCCCCTGTCAGGCTGCGGCTGTCAATGGCCACATCCCGCACAGCAATGCTTTTCAGAGCTTCGGGTAACGGCAGTGATGTCAGGTCGGACAGAGTTTTCACATTGCCCCCCCGTCTGCTACCCGCATGTAGGCGCCTTGCTCGGGCTGCACATTCAGGATGCGCAAGGCACTGGCCACAACGCGCCGGAACACCGGAGCGGCCACTTCCCCGCCGTAATACTCGCCTTTGCTCGGCCCATTGATCACCACCACTGTGACAATGCGTGGGGTGTCCGCCGGCGCAAAGCCTGCAAAGACGGCTGTATAGCGATCATCGAGATAGCCCTCGGCGCCTACCCGGTGAACTGTTCCGGTTTTTCCCGCAACCTGCCAGTTTTCCAGAGCGGCACGCGTCCCGGTTCCGCCTTTTTTCACTACTTTGGCCAGCACATCGCGCATCTGGCGCGCCACCCAAACAGGCATGACGGCTTCCGGCTCAGCCACAGGGCTTCCCCCGGCCATCAGCGATACTGGCGCACGCACGCCATCGTTTGCCAGCACCTGATAACCCTGAGCCAGCTGAAGGGGCGTGACAGCCAGACCATACCCATAGGAGAGTGCCGCCAGGCGCACCTTGGGCCATCTGGGATAGTTGGGCAGGCTACCCACCGCTTCCCCCGGCAACTCTATGCCTGTTGCCTGCCCCAGACCTGCCCTGTAGAACATGTCCCAGACAGCCGATGCGCCCAGTTGCAGAGCCACCTTGCTGGTACCCACGTTGCTTGACTTGACGATGATGGTGGCCAGATCAAT
>RFIV01000005.1 GCA_003695085.1 Gammaproteobacteria bacterium | reverse complement strand
TGGTTCACCTTTGCTGAGCTCTGCGAAGGCCCCCGCAGTCCGAACGATTACATTGAGCTGGCCAAGGAGTTTCATGCCGTGATCCTGTCCGATATCCCTGTGATGGACAGTCGCCGTGAAGACCAGGCGAGGCGGTTCATCAACCTGGTGGACGAGTTCTACGACCGCAACGTGAAGCTCGTATGCTCAGCAGAAGCGCCCATTGATGGGTTGTATCAGGGGGAGCGCCTGCGATTCGAGTTTGAACGGACGGAGAGTCGCCTGCTGGAAATGCAAAGCCACGCGTATCTTGAATCGCCACACCGTGGTTAGCGTGAGGCGTTGAACGAGGCATTATTGTGCCGGCCGACAGGCCTGTAAATCAGGCGGGCAGACCGTACTGCCCGCCTGATGCCACTGAATGATCAGATCAGCTCGATGGCAACGGCCGTAGCTTCTCCGCCGCCGATACACAGTGAGGCAATGCCCCGCTTGCCGCCGGTCTGCTCCAGTGCGTTCATCAATGTGACGATGAGTCGTGAACCGGTGGAGCCTACCGGGTGACCCTGGGCACAGGCACCGCCCCAGATATTGACCTTGTCGTGGCTCAGGCCGACTTCCTGCATGGCAAGCATGGTCACCATGGCAAAGGCTTCGTTGATTTCGTAGAGATCCACTTCGTCCTTGTTCCAGCCCGTTTTTTCCAGCACCTTTTGCAGGGCCCCGATCGGAGCGATGGTGAATTCCGACGGATGCTGAGAGTGCGTGGCATGCGCCACAATGCGGGCCCGTGGTGTCAGTCCGCGCCGGGTCGCTTCTTCGGCGGAGGCCAGGACCAGTGCAGAGGCGCCATCAGATATGGAGCTGGAATTGGCGGCGGTGATGGTACCGTCTTTGGCAAAGGCGGGCCGCAGTGCCGGGATCTTATCGATGTTGGCCTTGTGGGGTTGCTCGTCATCCTTGACGGTCACTTCGCCCTTGCGGGTCTTGAGGGTGACAGGGACGATCTCCCTGGCCAGCACGCCGCTTTCAATGGCTTTCTTGGCCCGGGTCAGTGACTCAATGGCATAAGCATCCATGGCCTCGCGCGTCAGACCGAAGCGGTCAGCCACCTCTTGTGCGAACGACCCCATCAGCCGGCCCGTTTCGGCGTCTTCAAGGCCGTCAAGGAACATGTGATCCTTCACTTCGCCATGACCCATCCGGTACCCGCTGCGGGCCTTTTCAAGCACGTAAGGCGCATTGGACATGCTCTCCATGCCCCCTGCAATCATCAGGTCGTTGGTGCCTGCGCGGATCAGGTCATGTGCCAGCATGGTGGCTTTCATGCCTGAGCCACAGAGCTTGTTGATGGTTGTCGCGCCCGTGGAGTCGGGGAGGCCGGCCTGGCGCATGGCTTGTCGCGCGGGGCCCTGTTTCAGACCCGCAGGCAGTACACAGCCCATGATGACTTCCTGGATATCCTCCGGCTGCAGGCCCGAGCGCGTCACCGCCTCACGTATACTCACTGCGCCAAGTTCGACGGCGCTCAGGCTGCTCAGCTCGCCCTGAAAGCCACCCATCGGGGTCCGGGCGCCATCCACAATCAGAACTTCTCTCTCGCTCATGATGCTCTCCATTGGTGTATTTATGAGGCCCATTATACGAGGGGATGTCCCCTGAATTAAGCACGACCTGACTTGGCAATCGCCCCAAGTGGTCTACACTGTTGAAAACAATGGAGAGATCAGGCCTCAACCGCTATAGTACAAAATCATACTTTAGGTGGATGAAGTCGTAGTTTTGGCTCAGATATAGTGCGAGTATCAGCAATAATAATCACGGAGTAGCGTTCGATGACAAGAAAAACACAAGGTCGGCATTGGGCCCGCCTGCCGCTTGCAGCTGCGGTTGCGGCGTTGGCAGCGAGTCCGGCTTCAGCGAAACAATTCTATTTTGAGTCTCTTGATGCCGAATTGAGCTGGGATACCACCATTTCGGTGGGGGCCAGCTGGCGGATAGCTGACCGGGACGAGAACCAGCTGGCGCAGGGGAACCTGGGGGTGGCGCAATACAGCACTCAGGGTTCTTCAACCAACAATACCGATGACGGCGACTGGAACTTCAAGAAGGGCGAAACCTACTCCAAGGTGGTGAAGCTGACAACTGACCTGATGCTGCGCAGCGGCGATTTCGGAGGATTCCTCCGTGCCAAGGGCTTCTATGACAAGGAGCTGATGGACGAAGGGCGTGCTTTCGACAACGCCGGCCAGACGCGCGAGTTGAGCGATGATGCCCTGGATCAGGCCGGTGCCAACGCCGAGATTCTGGACGCCTATGTCTGGGGAGACTTCTATCTGGGTGAGGATGAGATTCCCCTGAACGTCCGCCTGGGCAAGCAGGTGGTGTCCTGGGGGGAAAGTACGTTCATCACCGGCGGGATCAACGCCATCAGCCCCATCGATGCGTCTGCATTCCGTACACCGGGCGCTGAAATCAAGGAAGTGCTGCTGCCGGTCAATCTGGCGTACGCGTCGCTGGGCCTTACTGAAGATCTGACGCTGGAGGCTTTCTACCAGATCGAGTGGGAAAAGACCCGCGTTGATCCGTGCGGGACCTTCTTCTCTACCAACGATTTTGGCGCGGACGGTTGTGGTCCGGTGCTGCTGGCCGGTCAGACGCCGGATGGTCTGGCTCTGGCCCAAGGTGTGTATGCAGACCGCCTGGCGGACAAGGAGCCCAGCGACTCGGGCCAGTTTGGTATCGCAGCACGTTGGTACGCAGCTGATCTCAATGACACCGAGTTT
>RFIV01000059.1 GCA_003695085.1 Gammaproteobacteria bacterium | reverse complement strand
TGGCTCCCCGGGACATCGTCGCCCGGGCCATCGACCATGAAATGAAGCGCCTGGGCGCAGACTGCCTCTACCTGGATATCTCCCACAAACCGGCGGATTTCATCACCAGCCACTTCCCGACCATCCATGAAAGCTGCCTGCAATACGGCATCGACATCACTCGGGAACCGATCCCCATCGTCCCGGCCGCACACTACACCTGCGGTGGGGTGATGACCAACCTGAAGGGCCAGACCGATCTGCCCTACCTGTATGCCGTGGGTGAAACTGCCTTCACCGGTCTGCACGGAGCCAACCGCATGGCCAGCAACTCCATTCTGGAGTGTCTGGTATTCGGCAAGGCCTGTGCGAATGACATTGCCCGTCGACTGGATCAGGCCCCGGACGTCCCCCCCATCCCCGATTGGGACGAGTCCCAGGTAACGGATTCGGACGAGGACGTCGTCATCTCCCACAACTGGGACGAGATTCGTCGCTTCATGTGGGACTACGTGGGTATCGTGCGCACCAACAAGCGCCTGCAGCGCGCCAAGCACAGGATAGACCTGCTGCAGCAGGAAATTCGCGAGTACTACAGCAACTATCGTATCAGCAACGACCTGCTGGAACTGCGCAACCTGGCACTGGTGGCCGATCTCATGATCTGTTCGGCCATCAGCCGCAAGGAAAGCCGGGGACTGCACTACACGCTGGACTACCCGGCGACGGCTGAGCATCCGCAGGATACGATTCTGACCCCCATTAACCCCAGCCGCGAAACGTGGTAATGGCGGAGAACTGCATGACAGAGAGCAAGAAAGACGAATTCAACCGCCTGCGCTGGCATAGCCGGCGGGGCATGCTGGAACTGGACGTACTGCTGATTCCCTTCGTGGAAGAAGCCTACCCCAACCTGCCCGAAGACGACCAGGCCCGCTATCGCAAGTTGCTTGATCGGGAGGATCCCGAGCTTTTTCAGTGGTTCATGCAGCACGGCGAGCCGGACGACCCGGATCTGAAGCGCATTGTCCAGATCATCCTCGACCGCGTTCAGCCTGATTGACCTGCCGGTCTGGCCCTCGCATACACTGAGCCTCATCCATGGCGTGACGCTGTGTGCAGTCGTGCTGGCCGCCAGCACCCTGACCCTCGGGATGCCCGACAAGCTGATCGCCCTGATCCTCACAGGCAGCCTGCCATTGTGGTACCTGCTTCGGGATGGTCTGTGTCGGCTGCCCTCAAGCATCCATTCGGCCCAGTATCTGTTTCAGAACGGTCAGCACCGGCTCTTGTTGGTGAATCGCAAGGGCACGACGCGTCAATGCCGGATTCATCCGGACTCAAGAGTCTGGGGAACGTGGGTCATCCTGTTTACCCGCTGGCCAAGTCGCATGCTGGTGCTGCATCCGGGCAATACCGATATTGACGCCCTCCGCCGCCTGCGGGTAGCCTTGCGCTACCACAAGGGAGAATGAGAGATGTTTTCACGCACTGATCTGGCGGTGATCGAGGCCTCGGGCCCCGATACAGAACGCTTCCTGCAGGGGCAGTTGACCTGCGACGTCAGCGCCCTCAAGACTGGTGAGGGCACCTGGGGCGGATGCTGCACTCCCAAGGGCAGACTGGTAGCGGTCTTTCAACTCATTCGCCTGGCTGACGACCGGTTTGCACTGGTACTGCCCGCCGAAACCGTGTCCCCCTGCCTGGCTCACCTGAACAAGTACCGGGTGTTCTTCAAGGTCACGCTGTCGACAGAAACACCCTTGCAAGTCATCTGTGCCGAGGCGTCCGAACCCTTGCCGGACACATGCACGCTACTGCCCCCGCGCGTGTCCGGATGGCAGCATGCGCTGTTGCCAGGAAACGGCACATCAAGCGATGATGACCTGTCCCGGTCGCTTCTGGTGGCCGAACTCCGTGCTGGCCTGCCCGTCATCCTGCCCGCCACGTCCGGCGAATTCATTCCGCAAGCCGTGGGACTGGACACGCTGGGAGGCGTCAGTTTCAGCAAGGGCTGCTACACAGGACAGGAAGTCGTCGCACGCACTCATTACAAGGGCAAGACCAAGAAACACCTTGCCCTGTTGACTGGCCCGGCTCCGGTGGCACCCGGCACCCCCCTGACCAACACGGAGAGCACCAGGCGGGGCACGGTGCTGGTCAGCGCAGCGGACGGTGATCAGTTCTGGATTCAGGCGGTTCTGGATGGTGCGGCAGACGGAGAAAACCTGCTGGCAGACAATGTCGCCATACTTCGGGCCGGATAACGATTTGCAACAGCAAAACTCTCCGGAGTCTGCTATAACTGTTTCATGAGCCCTCGTCACACATCACATGGAACCTGTACATGTCTGAACTGATTCAGAAAATCCGCGCGGACATCATCGAAGCCATCAAGCAGGACAAGCTGGTGCTGCCGACCCTGCCGGAGGTCGCGCTGAAAATCAAGGAAGTGGCCGAAGATCCGGAAGCCGCCATTGCAGATCTGGCCAGCATCATCAGTTCCGATGCGGCCATGACGGCCCGTATCATCCGGGTCTGTAACAGCCCGCTGTTCCGGGGCAGCCGGGAGATCACCAGCCTGGCCATGGCCGTCAGCCGGCTCGGCATGGAATACGCTGCCAATCTTGCTGTCGGCCTGGCCATGGAACAGATGTTTCAGGCCACAACCGACATGATCGACAAGCGCATGCGGCAAATCTGGGAAACCAGCACAGAGGTCGCAGGTATGGCCAATGTACTGGCGCAGCGCTACACGCGCCTCAAGCCGGATCAGGCTACCCTTGCCGGCCTGACCCACTATATCGGCGCACTGCCGGTACTGGCGTACATCGAGGAGCACGACATTGCCATCAACAATGTCATTCTGGACAACCTGATTGACACCCTGCACCCGGCCATCGGCGTCCGTATCCTGCGTACCTGGGAGTTTCCGGAGGACATCCAGATCGTGCCCAAGGCCCACCTGGACTTCAAGCGCGAGCGGGGCGAGCCGGACTATGCCGATCTGGTGATGGTCGCCAAATTGCAGCGTGTTGCCGGTACCGATCATCGCTGGACCCGGCTGGACTGGAACCAGATTCCGGCCTTCAAGCGGCTCGGTATTGATCCTTATCCGGAAGAGGAAGAAGCAGAAGACCTGACCGCCGAAATGGAAGCGGCCATGGCACTGCTGAACAGCTGACCACCGCTGCCTCCCGGGCATACCGTCAGGCAGGAATGTCGGGCAGGCGCCAGTCAATCGGTGTCTGCCCTTTTTGGATCAGCCATTCGTTGGCCGCCTTGAAATGGCCACAGCCGAAAAATCCCCGGTGTGCGGACAGCGGTGAAGGGTGAGGCGCCTTCAGGACACAGTGCCGTGCCGTATCTACCCGGCTGCCCTTTTTCTGCGCATGGCTTCCCCACAACAAAAAGACCAGCCCGTCACGTTCCCTGTTGAGGTGGTCAATCACCGCATCGGTGAACGCCTCCCAACCGCGCCCCTGATGAGCACCCGCCTTTCCCTGCTCCACGGTTAACACGGCATTGAGCAACAGCACGCCCTGCTCGGCCCAGTGGGTCAGACAGCCATGCGATGGCTGCGGAATTTCCAGCTCCTGCTGGAGCTCCTTGAAGATGTTCAGCAGGCTAGGGGGCGGCCGGACGCCGGGCTGCACAGAAAAACACAGTCCGTGGGCCTGCCCCGGCCCGTGGTAGGGGTCCTGCCCCAGTATCACCACCTTTACCTGGTCAAAAGGGGTGGTATTGAGGGCATTGAAACACTGTTCCCGCGGGGGATAGATGATCTTTCCCGCCTGATTTTCAGCGGCCAGAAAAGCGGCCAGTTGCGCCATGTAGGGTTTGTCGAATTCACCCGCCAGGCGTTCGCGCCAGCCCGTATCCGGAGCCAGCGCTTCATACAACCAGGCCGTGAGCCGATCCATCAGGCGTCCTTGCGCGGCCGCATGTGCGGGAACAGAATCACATCCCGGATCGACGGCGAATTGGTCAGCAGCATGACCAGACGGTCAATCCCGATCCCAACACCCGCTGTCGGGGGCATGCCGTGCTCCAGCGCCGTGATGTAGTCGGCATCGAAGAACATGGCTTCCTCATCTCCGGCTTCCTTCTCTTCCACTTGCTTGCGGAAGCGTTCTGCCTGATCCTCCGGATCATTCAGCTCCGAGAAACCGTTGGCAATCTCGCGCCCGCCCACAAAGAACTCGAAGCGATCCGTTACAAACGGATCCTTGTCATTGCGCCGTGCCAACGGCGACACTTCCGTGGGATAGGCGGTGATAAACGTCGGCTGCATCAACCGATGCTCGACCGTCTTCTCGAAAATCTCGATCTGTACCTTGCCCAGCCCCCAGGTCGGCTTGACCTCGATCCCCAGCCCCTCGGCAACCTTGCGCGCGCTGTCCAGATCCGAGATTTGCTCAGCTGTCAGATCCGGGTTGTACTTGAGAATGGAATCGAACACCGTCATGCGCGCGAACGGCTGGCCAAAATCAAAGGTGTGTGTCTGTGCGGATTCGCCCTCGCCCACCGTATAGTCGATTCGGGTGGTTCCCAGTACCTCCTGTGCAACTGTCCGCAACATGCCCTCCGTCAGATCCATGGCATCCTGATAGTCAGCATAGGCCTGGTAGAACTCGAGCATGGTGAACTCGGGATTATGGCGGGTGGACAGCCCCTCATTGCGGAAATTCCGGTTGATCTCGAACACGCGCTCGAATCCACCGACCACCAGCCGCTTGAGATACAGCTCCGGTGCAATGCGCAGGTACATGTCAATATCCAGCGCATTGTGATGGGTAATGAACGGGCGCGCCGTTGCACCGCCCGGAATCACCTGCAGCATCGGCGTTTCCGCTTCGATGAAGTGGCGCTCGGTCAGGTAGCGACGAATAGTGCTGATGGCCTCGGAGCGAATCCGGAAGGTCCGGCGTGACTCCTCGTTGACGATCAGATCCAGATAGCGCTGACGGTAGCGCACTTCTGTATCCGCCAGCCCCTTGAACTTGTCAGGCAGCGGTCGCAATGCCTTGGTCAGCAGCACGACATCGTCCATGTCCACATAGAGGTCACCCTTGTTGGACTTGCTCAGAATCCCCTCGGCTCCGACGATATCGCCCAGATCCCACGTCTTGATCGCGGCAAGTGTTTCCTTCGGGAGCGTCTTTCGGTTCACATACAACTGAATCTGCCCGGTCATGTCCTGAATGACAATGAAGGCCCCCCGGTTGCGCATGATCCGGCCGGCCACCTTGACGCGGACACCCAGTGCCTCGATTTCGGCCTTGTCCCGACTGGCATATTGCCCCTGCAATTCGGCACAGTAGCTGTCACGCTTGAAATGATTGGGAAAAGCCTGCCCCTGTTCGCGCAGGGCCTTGAGCTTGGCCTTGCGCTCGGCGATCAGCTTGTTTTCGTCTTCGTTCTGCGTAACGGGAGTCTGTTCGTTTGTCATGATTCAGTTCATCTCGTTCAGGGTTACAGCCCTTTTTTCAGGCTGGCCTCGATGAAGGCATCCAGATCGCCGTCCAGAACGGCCTGTGTATTACTGCTCTCAACACCGGTGCGCAGATCCTTGATCCGGGACTGGTCGAGCACATAGGAGCGGATCTGACTGCCCCAGCCGATATCGGCCTTGGTCTCTTCCAGCGCCTGCGATGCTTCACGGCGCTTTTGCATCTCCAGCTCATACAGCTTGGCCTTGAGCTGCTTCATGGCCTGATCCTTGTTCTGGTGCTGGGATCGGCCACTCTGACACTGCACCACAATGCCTGTCGGGTTGTGCGTGATACGGACAGCGGATTCAGTCCGGTTGACGTGCTGTCCGCCGGCCCCGGATGCGCGATAGACATCTATCCGCAGGTCTGCAGGGTTAATCTCGATTTCCACGCTGTCATCCACCTCGGGTGACACGAACACCGACGCAAAGGACGTATGACGTCGATTGCCGGAATCGAAGGGGGACTTGCGAACCAGCCGGTGAACGCCGGTTTCGGTGCGCAACCAGCCAAAGGCATATTCGCCCATGACATGGATTGTCGCACTCTTGATGCCCGCGACCTCGCCTTCCGAACACTCCACCAGCTCGGTCTTGAAACCCTTGCGCTCGCACCAGCGCAGATACATGCGCAGCAACATGTTGGCCCAGTCCTGCGCCTCGGTCCCGCCCGAGCCTGCCTGGATATCAACGTAGCAGTTGTTGGCATCCATTTCCCCGGAAAACATGCGCCGGAACTCCAGCTTTTCGACGCCGGCAACGAGCTGGTCCAGCTCGGCCTGAACATCCGCCAGCATGCTCTCATCCTGCTCTTCTGCCGCCATCTCCACCAGCTCATCCAGATCATTGAGCCCGTTGGTCACCGTGTCGACAGTTTCCACCACAGCCTGCAGGGATGAACGCTCGCGTCCCAGCTCCTGTGCCCGCTCCGGATCATTCCAGACGTTGGGGTCTTCGAGTTCGCGCTCGACTTCGGTCAGCCGTTCTTGCTTGGTATCGTAGTCAAAGATACCCCCTAAGCGCTTCAATGCGCGCACGGAGGTCCTTGATACCATTGATCACCGGATTGATTTCCACTGTTTGCTCCCGCTTTTGGTCAAGGGGCGCTATTTTAGCGCGTCATTCGTGGGCCAGCCAGTGCCGCACCAGCAGCTGCAACCGCATGCGCCCCTGATAGCGATTGACATCGAGCTGATAGGCCAGGTGCACACGTCGCACCCGGTGCAGGGCCTCCCACTGGTCAAAATTGAACAAGATGGCATCCTGGGGCTGGTCGTGCCCCTCATGCAGCAGCGTCATTTTCAGATGGTTCTGGCCCACTCGCCGGTGTGCCAGCAACTCGAACCACCCATCGAAAAGCGGCTCCGGGAACCCCTGTCCCCATGGCCCCGCCTCTTCCAGCGCCACGGCATTGGCAAGGCTCATGTCCTCCGCCCGAAGCTCACCGTCAGATTCCACCACAAGGCCGGGCGGCACGTCTCCCAGCTTGTCCCGGGCAACTGCCGCGAAAGCCTGGGAAAAAGTTTCCAGATTCTCCCGGGGAAGGGTCAGCCCGGCCGCCATGGCGTGCCCGCCGAACTTGGTCAGCAGCCCCGGATGCCGGGTCGCCACTTCATCCAGCGCATCACGCAAGTGAAAGCCGCTGACTGACCGTCCGCTGCCCTTCACCAGCCCGTTCTCGCCGGGCGCCAGGACCACAACCGGGCGATGGACACGCTCCTTGATGCGCGAGGCCACAATACCAATCACCCCTTCGTGCCAGCTTTCGTCAAACAGGCACACACCACTGGGCAGACCGCGGCCGTTCAGGTGCAGGTTACGTACGGCCGCTTCGGCCTGATCCCGCATATCCTGCTCGATCTCGCGGCGTTGGCGGTTCAGCGCATCCAATGACTCAGCGTGTGCGCGGGCGGAAGCCGCATCGGGCGCGAGCAGGCATTCCACGCCCTGCGCCATGTTCTCCAGCCGCCCGGCCGCATTCAATCGCGGTGCCACGGCAAAGGCCAGATCCTGCGAAGACAGGCTGGCCACATCCCGTCCGGCCACTTTCAGAAGCGCGCGCAGTCCCGGACGCAGTCGCCCGGCGCGCATGCGCGCCAACCCGGCTGAGACCAGAATGCGATTGTTATACTTCAGCGGCACCAGATCCGCCACGGTCCCCACGGCCACCAGGTCCAGCCAGTCCGCCAGCTTGACCTGCCCGGCCTGCGACCAGCCACGCTCGACCAGCACCCGGCGCAACACCGAAAGCACATAGAACATGACGCCCACGCCCGCCGTGCACTTCCAGGGAAAGTCGCAGCCCGGGACGTTTGGATTCACAATGGCGTCCGCCGGGGGCAGCGTCGCGCCCGGGAGATGGTGATCCGTAATGACCACGCGCATGCCGGCTTCATGCGCTGCCTCAACGCCCTCCACACTGGAGATGCCATTGTCGACCGTCACCAGCAGGTGAGGCGAGAAGGCACGCGCCTGCGCCACCAC
>RFIV01000058.1 GCA_003695085.1 Gammaproteobacteria bacterium | reverse complement strand
GCCTGCTCCAGATCCACATGGGTGGCGGAAATGATGCGGGCATCGGCACAGACCGGCGTATCGGCCCCCACCGGACGGACTTGCTTGTCCTGCAGCGCCCGCAGCAACTTGACCTGAAGAGGCAGGGGCATTTCCCCGATTTCATCCAGAAACAGTGTGCCGCCGCTGGCCTGTCTGAACAGGCCGTCCCGGGCCCGGGTGGCACCGGTGAAGGCGCCCTTCACATAGCCGAACAGTTCCGCCTCCATGAGCCCCTCGGGCAGGGCACCACAGTTGACCGCAACGAATTCACCGGCATGGCGGTGACTGCGCGAATGAATCAGGCGGGCGAAGACTTCCTTGCCGGTACCGCTCTCGCCGGTGATCAGCACATGCACATCACTTTGTGCAACGCGCACAGCGGTTTCCAGCAAGGAGCGCATGTGGGGATTACGCGTGCTGACAGGGGCATGTGGCGGGGCGGCCGTGTCGGCGTGTGGCTGGCAGTGCTGTGCCAGTACGGATTCCAGTGCCTCGGTATCCAGCGGTTTGGTCAGGAAGGCCACCACGCCCTTCTGGGTCGCATCGACGGCCTCGGGAATGCTGCCGTGAGCGGTCATGATGACCACGGGCAGCGTGCTGTCGAGCGCGTGCAGCTGCTCCAGCAGCTGGATGCCATTCAGCCCGTCCATGCGCAGGTCGGTCAGAACCAGGTCAGCGGGCGCCTGACGAAACAGTTTCAGGGCCATGTCACCCGAGGTGGCGGTAGTGACCCGGTAGTGGCGTGCGGTCAGGCGCAGCTCGAGCAACCGGAGGAGAGATTCGTCGTCGTCGACAACAAGCAGATGAGGAGCAGTCATGGGGAGTCCTTGCTCAGATCCTGTTCAATGCGCGTCAGGGCGTCGATGGCCGACTGATATCGCTTTACCTGAGCCCGCAGGCGGGCATTCTGGCGTGCCAGTTTTTGATGTTCGGTGTCGCGCTTCAGCCAGGCACGCACTGCCATTTGCAGTGAGGGGTAAAGCTGTGCTTCCGGGGGTGCCAGGTCACCCGGTGCCGGGCGCTGCAGCCAACGGCGCATGGCGGCGCTGTCCTCGTGTGCCAATGCCTGCCAGCCTGCCTGCAGGTGCGGGTGCAGTCCGGAAGCGTCCGAGGTGGGTGCGGTTGCGGGGGGGCATTCGGGTGCAGGTGCCAGCGGCCAGCTTTGGCAACCGTTCAGAAGCAGCCCCATCAGCCATACGGACAGCCAGCGCATCAGGCTCCGCCCTCCGCGAGAATACGTGAAGCAGGCAGCGTCAGACAGAAACACACCCGGGCGTCCGGCATGTCGGCCGGGGCGGAGGTCAGAGACAGACTGCCGCCCAGTTGTTCGGCCATTTGCCGGGCTACATAGAGCCCGATACCACTTCCGCCCCGTTCGGCAGGATCGTCTCCGCGTGCAAAGGGCTGGAACAACCAGGGCAGGCGTTCGGGGTCCAGCGCCGGGCCGGTATGCGCGACGCGCAGTGTCACATCGGTACCCTCGACGGACCACACCCACCAGCAGCGGCCATTCTGAGGTGCATACTGTGTCAGGTTGGCGAAGAGGTTCTCCAGAATGCCCTGCATGGGCACACTGGCCGCCCGCAGCTCGACTCTCGGCCCACCAAGGCAGACCTTCAGCCGGCGCCTCAACAGGCGCGGCAGATACGCCTTGAGCAGCGTTTCCGTGCGCGTGTTCAGATCGATGATATCCTCTGGCAGGGCGTGAACCTGATCTATACGGTTGATCAGCAGCAGGTTTTCAATCTGTCGCTGCATGTCGCGCGCGCTGGCCTGCATGAGCGTGGCCACTTCTCGCTGCGTATCGGAAAGCTGGCCGCCCACGCCGGCCATCAGCACGCCCAGTCCTTCCTGAAAGGTGGCCAGCGGTGTTTTCAGGGCATGGGAGATCTGGTGCAGGTACACCAGGCGGGCCTGCTCAGCCGCGGCCAGTCGTTCGGACGCCTGGGACAGGGTGTCTGACAGCTCCGCCAGTTCACGGACGCTGGAAGTCGGAAAGTTCAGATCACGCCGGGTGCCCAGCAGGCGACTGGTGTGTATCAGCCGTTTGATGGGCGCTGTCAGCCCAAGCGTAAGAATTAGAACGAGGCAGGCCGTGACTGCCAGAAACCCCGAGAGAAGGGTCAGTGCGCGCTGGCCGCGGGCGGCGCTCGTCTGGCTGACTGCATCCAGCGCCTGCTGAATATGGGTTTCGGCCAGCCCGGTCAGGTGGTCACGTTGGGTGTACAGGGTTTTCAGGCGGGCCAGGGCGTCTTGTGCCTGCCCGTCCAGAAGCGATTCCAGCGTTTGTGACAGGCTGGCGGGCTGATGCAGCAGGCGCTCCAGATCCAGCGCCTGGACGCGGGTGTACCGGAGCTGCCTTTGTACCACTGTCATCATGTCCCGGTCCTGAACCAGCACGGCCTGCTGCCGGACACTGCGCTCCAGGCGGGTCAGGGCACTGCCGAGTCTTTCCCGCGCAGAGGCAATGGCCGCAACACGCCGGGCGGCACGCTCACTTTCTGCCAACAGGCGTTGTTGGTCATCCAGCTGGTGCACGGCCAGCCAGGTCAGCGGTGCCACGGCCAGCAGCATGGCCAGCAGCACGCGCAGCCATAGAGGGTGGACTGAAAGCGGCACGGCAAACCCTTCCGGTGGTCGGATGCAAGATCACCAGCTTATCTGCCGGGGGTGTTGCACACAATCTGAGGTTTGGTCTAGGCTGGTCGGCTGGAAACGGGAGGAGACGAGGCAGTGAACCGGGTAAGAGTGCTGTATCACGGTGGGCGGTGTCTGGATGGTTTTGGTGCCGCCTGGGCCGCATGGATGCATTTCCGGACAACGGAGACCGCCGTGGACTACCAGGCCATGTCCCATGGCGACCCGGTGCCCGAGGTGGCGGGTGAAACCGTCTATCTGCTTGACTACTGCCTCAAGCGGGAACCCCTGCAGGCGTTGTGTGAATCGGCCTCACGGGTCGTCGTGCTGGATCACCATGAAAGCGCGGCGAAGGATGTAGCGGGGCTGGATGAGGTGTGCACCAATCTGGCCCTGCATTTTGACATGCATCGCTCGGGTGCGGTGATCGCGTGGGAATATTTCCATACTGAGCCCGTCCCCGTTCTGCTGGAGTGGATACAGGATCGGGATCTGTGGGCCTGGCAGTGGCCGGAGTCACGCGATGCCACGGCTGCCCTCATGGCCCGTCCCTATGATTTCGGGCTGTGGCAGGCACTGGCCGAAGATGAGGACGCCCGTCAGACCCTGGTGAGTGAAGGGGCCGCGATCAATCGCTTTCGGCAGCAGATGATCGAGCACTACCGCAAACGTGCGGTGATGGGGACGGTGGCCGGTTACCGGGTGCCGGTGGTCAATGCCCCGGTGGAAATACAGAGTGAGCTGCTGGGCGAGCTGGCTGTCGGCCATCCCTTTGCGGCGGGCTATCTGGACCGGGAAGGGCGGCGCGGCTGGTCCCTGCGGTCCACGGCAGACGGCCTCAACGTGGCGGATATCGCGCGGAGGTTTGGCGGCGGAGGGCATCCCCGGGCGGCGGGCTTCTCCACCCCACTGCCGGACGATAACTTCAGCGTGAACCCCTGACCCGGTTGGTCTTGCCCGGCTTGCGGCGCGGGCTCGGCGTGTCGCTGCGTGGCGGCAGGCCGGTATGCTGGGTGAGCGCCGTGCCTTTCTTGGGCTGCCCGTGACCGGTGACCTTGACCGGCTTGCGCTGCACGCCCGGTTTGCCCTTCGGCGTCCAGCCGGCGGGCTGGGTGGGCGGCACCAGGTGCTTCTTGCCATAGCCGATCAGATGGGCCTTGCCCATCTTCTTCAGCGCCTCGCGCAGCAGGGGCCAGTTGTCCGGATCGTGATAGCGCAGGAACGCCTTGTGCAATCGGCGCTGACGCTCCCCCTTGGGGCTGGCCACGATTTCCGACTGGGTATCCACCCGGTGCAGCGGGTTGCGGTGGCTGTGGTACATGGCCGTGGCCGAGGCCATGGGCGACGGATAGAAGGCCTGCACCTGATCCGGCCGGAAGCCGTTCTGCTTCAGCCACAGGGCGAGGTTGAGCATGTCCTCGTCTGTGGTACCCGGATGCGCAGCGATGAAGTAGGGAATCAGGTACTGCTCCTTGCCCGCCTCCTTCGAGAAGCGCTCGAACATCTCCTTGAAGCGGTAGTAGGTGCCCATGCCCGGCTTCATCATCTTGGACAGCGGGCCGTCCTCTGAGTGTTCCGGGGCAATCTTGAGATAGCCGCCTACATGATGCTGCACCAGCTCGCGCACGTATTCCGGATCTTCCACCGCCAGGTCATAGCGCAGGCCGGAGGCGATCAGCACGCGCTTGACACCGGGAAGCGCCCGCGCCTTGCGGTACAGCTGCGTGGTGGCCGAGTGATCCGTTTTCAGGTTCTTGCAGATGGATGGATACACGCAGCTCAGCCGCCGGCAGTGCTTGTGAATCTCCTCGCTCTTGCAGTTGAGCTGGTACATGTTGGCAGTCGGGCCGCCCAGATCCGAGATCGTGCCGGTAAACCCGGGTGTCTTGTCGCGAATTTTCTCGATCTCGCTGATAATCGAGTCTTCCGACCGGCTCTGGATCACCCGCCCTTCGTGCTCGGTAATGGAACAGAAGGAACAGCCGCCAAAGCATCCGCGCATGATGTTTACCGAGAAACGGATCATCTCGTAGGCGGGTATCCGCGCATCGCCGTAGGCGGGATGGGGCACACGTTGATAGGGCAGATCGAAGACCCAGTCCAGCTCCTCGGTGGTCAGCGGAATGGGCGGCGGATTCTGCCACACAAAGCGATCGCCATGGGGCTGCACCAGTACCCGGGCGTTGGACGGGTTGGTTTCCAGGTGCAGCACCCGGCTGGCATGGGCATAGAGCACCCGGTTCTTGCTCACCTGCTCGTAGGACGGCAGCAGGATATATTCGTTTTCCACGCCCGGCGGCGGGGGCACCACCAGCACCTGCACATCGTCATCCGTCTCCGCTGCCGGGCTGACGCCACAGCTTTGCGGACTTTCGGTCATCTCATACGGATTGCGGTGCGGTTCCACCCTGCCCGGCTGATCCAGGGTCGTGGAGTCACGTTCGCGCCAGTTGGCAGGCAGATCAGAAATGACGCGAACCGTGCCGCGAATGTCCGCCATGTCCTTCAGGTGCTCGCCCTGGGCGGCCCGGTGGGCAATTTCCGCCACGGCCCTCTCGGCATTGCCGTACACCAGCAGATCGGCCTTGGCATCCATGATGACTGAACGCCGCACCTTGTCCGACCAGTAATCATAGTGGGCGATGCGCCGCAGGCTGGCCTCGATGCCACCGATTAGAATGGGGACATCATTGTAGGCCTCCCGGCACCGCTGACTGTACACAATCACCGCCCGGTCCGGCCGCTTGCCACCCACGTTGCCGGGCGTGTAGGCATCATCATGGCGGATCTTGCGGTCCGCCGTATAGCGGTTGATCATGGAGTCCATGTTGCCGGCGGAGACTGCAAAGAACAGGTTGGGTTTGCCCAGTACCCGGAATGGCTCGGCACTGTGCCAGTCCGGCTGGGCGATGATGCCCACACGAAAGCCCTGGGCCTCCAGCACCCGACCGATCACGGCCATGCCAAAGCTCGGGTGATCCACGTAGGCATCCCCGCAGACCAGAATGATGTCGCAACTGTCCCAGCCCAGCTGATCCATCTCCTCGCGGGACATGGGCAGAAAGGGCGCGGGACCGAAACATTCCGCCCAGTAGGGGCGGTAGTCAAACAGGCGGGTGGTGGGTGTCATGCGTTGAACTGCTCAAAAAATGGTCACGCATTATACACAATAGAATCAGAAAGTACTAAGGGCCATCCATGATGCCGGCGGTGCCGCCCATGATCCAGCCGGTGGCTCGCCCGCCTATAGGCTTGCCGCCAGCGATCCGGCCGTTTTTCCAGTAAGTCCGTATCCCTTCTGGCGGAAAAGCAATCTCATAGTGAAAGGGCACCCCCACATTTACAGAGTAGTTCTTGAAATCAGCCGGGTAAGCATAGCCGTTGGGGTCTCTGGCTGTGGCGCAGGCGGACAGGGCAATGCCCAGGCAAGTGACCAGTAGCAGTTGGAAACAGGTTCTCAGCTTAGGCATTGGGATACACCGCGCGACGAACTCATCATTGTGCGCCTGACCTTTCCTGTGGATATTTTTTCTCAAGCTGCTTCCAGTACGAGTATTTGTAGATAAACATCTGGGGGTTGACCTCCACTTCCGGCAGACGCTTGCGCCACGGGGTCATGTCCCCCTGCTTCCAGGCCTCCGGCGGCAGATCTTCCAATTTGGGCGGCATCCAGTATTCCGGGTTGTCGGGATAGCGGTTCTGGCGGGTGGAGTCACCTTTCAGAATATTGTCGTAGGCCGTCCAGTGCTCGGGCGACCACTCCGGCCGCAGGCCGTTGAGCTGCACAGCCCGCCCGTGCCGCCCTTCACGAAATTCCTTGTAGTAGGGGGTGGTTTCAACAAACTCCGCCTGACCGCGGGCAACTTCGATGGCATCATCTCTGCGCGACTCGATCCAGACCACATAACGCCCTCCCGGCATGATACCGAAGCTGATCACCCTGCGGTAACGTGGCCTGAGCGGGCCGTTAGCCGGCCGCCGGATATAAAACTTCTCATACATCACCCGCTTGACATGGGGCGTGATCTCAAAGCGGACATGGTAGATTTTTTCCTCGTACAAGGCCTGGTATTCAAAGTCTACGATATCAGGGATGGGACCATCCATGATGCCGGCCGTGCCGCCCATGACCCAACCGGTGGCGCGGCTTCCGATGGGTTTGCCACCGGCAATCCGGCCATCTTTCCACCAGGTGGTGATGCTGCCAATACTGACTTCATAGTGAAAGGGCACCCCCACATTTACAGAGTAGTTCTTGAAATCAGCCGGGTAAGCATAGCCGTTGGGGTCTCTGGCTGTGGCACAGGCGGTTAGGGCAATGCCCAGGCAAGTGACCAGTAGCAGTTGGAAACAGGTTCTGAGGTCAGGCATTGGGATACACCGCGCGTTTTTTGGCCGGGGCATGGGGGTGCAGAACTTTATATTCAGGCTCCCAGTTGGCCGAATAGTGCAGCCAGAACCGACGCAGCAGGTGAATCTGGTTCTCTCCCAGGGGGCAGGTATCTCCCTGACGCATCTGGCCTCGTAACTGTTGCCAGAACTGGGCCAGAGGCCCACTCAATCGGGTGCCGTAGAGCTTTTTTCTGTCCTTGTAAGGGGCGGCATCCGGATCCGAATCACTTGTCCCGACACTGGGCTTTTCCAGATCCATGAAGGGCACGCCCTGTATCTGGGCGGCCTCGTGCATCAGGTACAACGGGATGCGCGAGTAGTCGTTGCGCATGAAACGAGACATTCGCAGGCTCAGGCGAATCTGACGCCGGGTGCCGATCAGCGTCTTCTGCCGGGTTTCACCGCTCCGGTCCACAAAGGTGGCTTCATGGACGCCGTTTTCAGCCGCGCCCCTGAGCTTTGTCGCCTCCAGGTAAATGGCATCTCCGGTGCACCAGCCCGCGTCAATGACCTTGTCGATCAAGGCCTCGCGTTCCACATATTCGGGTGTACGGGTATAGGGCGCGCTGTCCTTGGGACCCTGTATATCCGCAACCGTGATATCCGGCATCAGCAGCACGTGATCAACGTCGTGATTATGGTAGCCGCCCCCGATATCCGCATGCGCGCCCGGCAATACGTACTCGCGGCAGTTGGATGCCAGTGTGCCGTCCCGGTTGCGCAGGCTGGTCAGGGAGAAATTGTAGCGGAAT
>RFIV01000057.1 GCA_003695085.1 Gammaproteobacteria bacterium | reverse complement strand
CCTATACTGATCCAGAGGAGGGCCCCTGTTATGATTCGAGTGGGTATCAATGGGTTCGGCCGTATCGGCCGGGCAATAGTGCGTGCGCTGTATGAGAGCGGCTACCGTGAGACCATTCAGGTCGTTGCGGTCAATGATCTGGCACCAGTGGAAATCAACGCAAGGCTGTTGCAGTACGACAGCGTGCACGGCCGCTTTTCCCATGGCGTGAGCTGGACGGAAGATGCCCTGCAGGTGGGGGATGACAGGATCGCTTGTCTGGCCATTCGTGAACCCGAGCAGATTCCATGGGGCAAGCTGGGGGTTGAGCTGGTGATGGAGTGCACCGGCAAGTTCCGCACCGGCGATACAGCGGGCCTTCATATCATGGGCGGCGCGAGCAAGGTGCTGGTGTCCGCACCCGCCCGGGACGTGGATGCGACGGTCGTATTCGGTGTCAATGAGGGGAGCCTGGAGCCCGAGCATCGCGTGGTATCCAATGCCTCCTGCACGACCAACTGCCTTGCACCGATCATGCGGGTACTGCATGAGTACTTCGGCGTCGAAGCGGGCACGGTCACGACCATTCATGCCATGACCAATGACCAGAACCTGCTCGACAAGGCCCACAAGGATATTTATCGCGCCCGTTCGGCGGTCGCGTCCATGATTCCGACCCGAACCGGAGCGGCTGCTGCGATTGGTGAGGTATTACCCGGGGTGGCGGGCACACTGCACGGCATGGCGGTGAGAGTGCCGACCACGGACGTTTCCATGGTGGACATTGTGGTGCAGGTTGCGCGGGATACGGACCGTGATGAGGTCAATGCCGCACTGCAAAACGCATCCGCACGCATGCCAGTGCTGGCTTACAGCGAGGAGCCTTTGGTTTCCGTGGACTATGTGCATCATCCGGCCAGTGCCATTGTGGATGGCAATCAGACGCACGTTCAGGGGCGACTGGTCAAGGTGATGGCGTGGTACGACAACGAATGGGGTTTCTCCAACCGGATGCTGGACACGGCCCTCACGATGATGAGCCTGTAAACTCCGGGCCCGGCTGCCAGGCTCCGGCCCAGGCTTCAAACCGGTCAGCCGTCATGGCGGGTGCGATATGCCAGCCCTGGGCGATATCTGCCCTGACCCCGCGCAGGCGTTGTGCGGTATCACGGTCTTCGACACCTTCGGCAACCACTGTCATGCCAAAACGGTGAGCAAGCTGGACCAGCGTCTCGACCAGCGCTTCGGCATGGTTGTCGTGTCGCCATGCCTGTACAAAGGCCTTGTCTATTTTCATTTCGGTTGCGGGCAGATCCTTGAAGTACAGCAGGGAGGAGTAGCCCGTGCCAAAATCATCCAGTGCCACGCCAAATCCATCGACACGGAGTTTCTCCAGGTTGGAGATGGCGGTTTGCCAGTCCCACATGAGACTGCTTTCGGTGACTTCCAGGGTGACCTGATGAGGAGAGGTGTCCCAGATGCCTGTGCTGTTGGTCACCAGCGTACACAGCTCCTCATGGTGGACGAAGTTGCCCGAGAGGTTGATTGCCAGCCGGAGCGAGGGGTGTTTGCGCAACCAGGGACTGATCTGTCGCAGGCTGCTGTTGAAGATCCACTGCGTGAGCTCGAAGACAAATCCGCTGTGCTCCAGGACCGGGATAAACAGCTCCGGGGAAACGGGCCCGCGTGTTTCACTCTCCCATCGCAGCAGCGCTTCCAGGCCTGTCAGCCGGCCATCTGACAGACTGACCTGCGGCTGAAACCAGACCTGCAGGGCATTGGCCTTGAATGCCTCGTAAAGCTCGGCTTCGATGCGCCAGTGTTCCAGGCGCAGTGGTGCCGGCACGTCCCGGTAGTCCATGTATGGCCGGTGCTGGGACTTGGCCAGACGCAGTGCATGCTCGGCGTGCAGGAGCAGGCGTTCGCCTGTATTGCAGTCTGCGTCCGTGCTGGCACTGGCCAGAAAAAAGCGCGGCAGGACGGTGACGTCATCAATCACAATGCGCGAGGGCAGGGCTTCCATCAGGCGACGCCCGGCCAGCTCCAGCAAGGACGGATGTGTGACACGGGGCACCGGGCATAACCAGAGACCCTGCCCCAGATAGATGACGCCGCCCTTGTTTTCCCTTACCGACACCAGGTGTGTCGTGATCCGCTCGAGGCATTGGCTGGCCGCAGCGTAGCCGTATGATTCGTTCAGTCGGGCCAGACGCCTCAGGTCCAGGAGCAGGGCGCCGACCGGAGCATCTGAATCTCGGATGAGAGCATCCAGGCGCTGACTGGCCTCCACGCGCGAGAACATACGCATCACAGCTCCAGTGCTTCCATGTCGATACCATGAGCGCCCGGCTCGAGTGCCTTCTTCACACCCGGACAGTCTTCCGGCTGTGCTTTTTCCAGTTCCAGCAGATCCACTTCCTCGGGGGGGATGGGGGCCTTGTCTGCATCGCGCAGCAGCAGCACTCGCGGTTTGAGGCGCCGCGTGGCATGAGCCTGGATGACGATACCCACGCGACCATCCGTCAGTTCCACCAGGGTGCCCGCCGGATAGATGCCGATGGCCTGGATGAATTCCTCCACCAGCGCTGCCTGAAACTCGACATTGCGCCATTCATAGAGCTTGGATACGGCCTCCGAGGGGGATACAGGACGGGCATAAGGCCGTTCGCTGGTAATGGCATCGTAACAGTCGGCGATGGCGGCAATTCTGGCATGAAACGGAATCTCGGTGCCCTTCAGGCCCTGCGGATAGCCATGACCAGCGTGCCGCTCATGGTGGCTG